>JBLIHD010000184.1:0-4458 GCA_047636335.1 Flavobacterium sp. | reverse complement strand
GCAAAAGCATACATTTTTCTCGCCTGTGTTTTTGGGATATAATCAATTGATACCTGCATATCCGTTTTGGTCGAAAATGAAAATACGGACCCAAGAATGTTTTCCTTAACGAAAGCGCCTTCAACATCATCCCAGGTATAATCAGTAAAATCCATGGAAAGCCCTAGGTTTTTGGGTTGACAAATAATGATTCTTTTATTGGTCATAACAATGCTATCCGGAAAAACGGTAAGCGCAGGTTTTTTCTGCACTCCGATATAACCTATCTCTTCATTTTTCATCAGTAAATCATTCAGCTTTGAAGTGATTTTTTCGATGGCTTTAGGATCTTGCTCCTCGTTTAAAAATTTCTTGATCTGTTCTTTCATTTTAAGCTGAATTTATTTCAGATTTGTCTCATATGTCAAGTCATTTCAACACATGAAAAATTCCTTGGCAAAAGTAATACCTAATTTCATTATTACGTAATTTCATTCTGAATTTTCTTAGTTAAACTTTTGTGAACCAACTCATAGGAATGGTCAATCAATTCTTTTACGAGAGTATCCTTAACTCCTTTATTTATAGCAACCGTGTTCCAATGGATTTTACTCGCGTGCCAACCTGGTTTTATATCATCATACTGCGCACGTAATTCCTGTGCGCGTTCTGGGTCACATTTCAAATTGACAGCGGAATCGCCTTTTTCCCATCGACTTAATGAAGACGAAGCAAAGATTTTTCCGCCCACTTTAAACACCAAAGTGTCCTCGTCAAAAGGGAAGTGTTCCGTCACGCCTTTTTTGGGCAGGCAATAATTATAAAAGCTTTCCAGATTCATCCTTTAAAATAATTTTAAATTTATCATCTACCCTTCATTATAGAGTATAAAACGGGTTTACTTGGGCTGGCATCATTCTCAAAAGGCGCCATCTGCAAATTCAATAGATAACTCCCGTCTTGCACCTCATCAGGAACAAAAATCATTTCCGTTATCGTACAATCCAATCTAGCATCGGCATTCAAATTTTTCACATCGGTGACATTCCAAAACGCTTTGTGCGCCAACAGTTTTCCTTCGTCTTTTTCTTTGTCGACACTGGGCAGGTCAATCAGCAAATGTTGTATTCCGCTTTCGCGAAGGAACAACGCAGCATCTTCGGACAAAAAAGGAGGATTTGTATGGGAATATTTTCTGGAAAGTTTAGAGACATCGTTCGGCAAGGTCCTGATGACGATTGCTTCAGGCCTTTTGCCGTTTATAGCATTCTCTATCGCCACTTTAGTAATTACGAAGTCCCCTTTCTGGTCATCCAACTCCACTGAAACTAATTCGGCAGTAAAGAAAAACTGTTTCAGGGCTTGGTTCACACTATAAAACGCATGCGTGATATGCCCTAAACATTCGGTATGCGTTCCGTGACCATGAGGGTTAAATCGAATATTATTGAAATTAGTGGAAGACATCCCTGACGAAACTTTCCCTAACCATTCATCAAACTTAACGGGTTCGATAACCGGTTTATCAATATACCAGGCGATTGGGTTGTCCTCTGTGTTAGATAATGGTATCGAAATATCAATAGGTTTTGACAAATCAACTTGAATAATTTTATCGTTGTGTTGGATAGTAGTTTTCATAATTATTTAACCGTAAAGGGCCATAGATTAAACTAAGTCCACAAAGCTTTGTGAGCATTCTGCTTCCTTTGTGTGCTTAGTGGTTATGTTATTCCAAATTTACCCAAAAAAGATCAGACGCTATCCCATCTGTTAAAAACTTTCCCTTTTTTGTGGGTTTCAAAATGTCATTTTCAATAAAAAGGAATTCATCTTCAAGGAATTTCTGGGATTGCTTGGTCAGGTAATCTAAGTAGGATTGTCCAAATTCAGTTTCGATCCTTCCCAAAGAAACGCCCCAAATGGTGCGCAGTCCTGTCATGATATATTCATTGTAACGATCCGACACCGAAAGAATTTCAATTTCATTGGGAAGTTTACCCGCATCAATTGACTTGATATATAATGGATTGTTGGCAATGTTCCAACTGCGGGAAACTCCGTCATAACTGTGTGCCGAAGGTCCGATTCCTATGTATTTTTTCCCAAGCCAGTACGCCGAATTATTCTTGGAAAAATAGTTCTCCTTGCCAAAATTCGACAGTTCATAATGAATGAAGTCATCTGCTTCAAGGGTTTCCACCAGAATCATAAAATGTTCTTGTGCTACCTCGTCATTTGGTTCTGCTATTTTTCCCGTATCAATTAATTTCTTCAAAGCTGTTTTGGGCTCCACCGTCAAAGCGTAACTGGAAATATGCGGAATCCCGAAAGACAATGCCTTTTCGATATTTTGCTTCCATTTTTCGTTGCTCATTCCCGGAACACCGTAAATCAAATCAACAGAAATATTATCAAAATAACTAGTCGCCTCTTCCAAACATTTTTGGGCTTCCTCTGAATTGTGCGCCCTATTCATCATCCGTAAATCATCTTCAAAAAAAGACTGGATTCCGATGCTCAATCTGTTGATTTTACTTTTCGACAATTCAAGAATTCTTCCGCTCGACAGATCATCAGGGTTCGCTTCGAGCGTGATTTCGGGATTTTCTATGACCGTATAGTTCTCATAAACTGCCGCAATCAGGAAGTCAATTTCTTCAGAAGTTAATACGCTCGGCGTTCCCCCTCCGAAATAAATCGTCTCCACGACTTCCATTTCAGATTCGTTTTTTCGCATTTGCATTTCTTTGGCCAAAGCCAAAACCATCTCGTCTTTCTTTTTCATTGAAGTCGAAAAATGAAAGTCGCAGTAATGGCAAGCTTGCTTGCAGAACGGTATGTGTATGTAGATTCCTGACATATATAAATGGTTAGTGCTCAGTAGTCACTTCTGAATACTGAGCACTATTTTTTAACTCGTTCTTCATTTTGTTTCACAAAAGCATCCCAGCCGGTATAGCTTTTCGTACCCACCACTTTTCCTGAATTAAAAAAATGACAAACCGCTGCTGCAAGTCCATCGGTACTGTCCAGGTTTTTAGGAAGTTCTTTCAGTCCCAATAATTGCTGCAACATTTTGGCCACCTGCTCTTTGCTGGCATTTCCGTTTCCGGTAATGGCCATTTTTATTTTCTTAGGCTCATATTCGGTAATGGGAATGTCTCTCGAAAGTCCAGCAGCAATTGCCACGCCTTGCGCACGACCCAACTTCAGCATAGATTGCACGTTTTTACCGAAAAAAGGCGCTTCAATGGCGATTTCGTCTGGGTTATGGGTATCGATCAACTCGATGGTACGTTCAAATATGATTTTTAGTTTCTGGTAATGGTTGTCGTATTTGGACAATTGCAGCTCGTTGAGTTGCAAAAACTCCATTTTTTTGTTTACGATTTTTATCAAACCAAAACCCATTATCGTCGTCCCGGGATCAATTCCTAATATGATGCGTTCGTTTGCCAAAATTTATTATTAAATAGTTACACCAAGTACCGCTAAATTTACACAGAGAGACACGAAAACAATTCAATGAAAGCTGTAAAAATTGTACTTTGTGCTAATTACTTTGTGAATATTTGTGAAATAGCATTTTCAAAATACTTTTCCTTTTCTTTGCGGTATGATTTCAATTCCTCACAAAACTAAACAATTCCTCGTACTTCTAATCAAAGTTTTGATTGTGGGTGGTGCATTTTATTTTATTTACAATCAGCTGGCAAATAATGACAAACTGGATTGGGTGCAATTTACCGCCAAATTCAAAAAGAACCAATCGGTGGCGGGAATAAGTTTCATCCTTTTATTGAGCGTACTAAATCGGTATTTTGAAATTTTAAAATGGCAAAACCTGGTTTCCTATCTCAAACCCATTTCTGTGTCTGAAGCCACAAAACAGGTTCTGGCCGCACTAACAGCAGGAATTTTTACTCCAAACGGGGTCGGCGAATATGCCGGAAAAGCACTGTATTATGAAAAATCGGAAACTAAAAAAATTGTATTTCTGAACCTGATTTGTAATGGAATCCAAATGGTGCTGACCGTAATAATAGGAATGTTTGGCTTGTTGTATTTTAATGCACAATACAACATAATCACCACCAAAACGGTCGCTATCCTTTTTGGAATTTTAATCTTCACTTCGGCCCTGTTATTTTCGGTAAAAAAACTGACCATCAAAGGCTATTCCATCGAGAAGCTCATTCACAAGATCAATGAAATCCCCAAGAAAACCCATCAAAAGAATATCTTATTAGGCTTGAGCCGATACCTTGTTTTTTCGCATCAATATTATTTTTTGTTTCTCGCTTTTGACGTCGACTTGCCATACTTAACACTTATGGCGGCCGTGACTAGCGTTTATTTCCTGGCATCCTCATTGCCCTCTTTTCAGTTTCTGGACTTTGCCGTAAAAGGCGGTGTCGCCATATTTTTCTTAGGCATACTGGGCGTAAACGAATGGATCGTCATTTTTGTGACAAC
>JBLIHD010000183.1:0-4461 GCA_047636335.1 Flavobacterium sp. | reverse complement strand
TGGTGCAGTCGATTTCTACAGTGGCACCAAAGAAGGGTTCTTCAAATTGTCTAAAGAAATGAAAATGTTCTTTTCTAGGCCATTTTTCTAAGTCCAAAAGTGTTTTCAATATGTCGGTTTTTTATTATTCGTCAAAAATACCGCTATTGTTTCAATTTTAAAATTTGTACCGGAAATTAATTTTTTTTTTTTGGGAGCTATGGGTATAAAAACGAAAGGGACTAAATGAAAAAAAGCCCTAAAGGAATTTTCCTTTAGGGCTTTTTAATAATCTATGCGTAAATTATTTCACTCTGAAAGTTACTTTTCTAACTAGTTTTCTAGCCAATTCTGAATCTTTATCTACAGAATTATCTTCACCAGCAGCAATTACGTTCAATCTTGAAGCGTCGATGTTAGCTTTCATCAAAATGCTTTTCACTTTGTTAGCTCTTGCATTAGACAATTTATCGTTGTAAGCTGTTCTTCCTAATTCATCAGCATGACCTATGATGTCAACTGTAGCAGTAGGGTTGTTTCTCAAATAAGTTAAGATGAAATCAATACCTTCTGTAGAAACATTTGTTGGGGTAGATTTATCAAAATCAAAATAAGTAGCAACATAACCACCATTTATTAAGCTTTTGATTAATTCATTATTACTCAATATTGGAGATTTGTCAGTTTTACTTGTGTAGTTTTCCATGATGTACTTTTCTACGTCATCTGGAACATTATTGTTGTTTGCGTCAACTGATATGCCTTTAGTGTTAACTAAAGCACCAGAAGCAGTGTTTGCCTCTTGATCTAGGTAATCAGCTACACCGTCATTATCAGTGTCTAACATTTTATTTTCGATATTGTTAACTCTGTCAGTCAAAGCTAATACGTCTTCATCAATAACCTTAGCCCAGTCAGCATGTTTTAAGTTTTTACCTAAGTAAACAGTTAAACCTACAGTACCGTTAAAAAGGATGCCAGTAAAACCTCTACTTGCACGAGTACTTGCGCCATCAAAAGCAGCATCTTGAGATGCATTAAGGATAGTCGTGAAATCTCCTGTTAAAGCGATTCTGTCAGTTAATTTGATCTGTCCTGTTACACCAGCCATGAAATTACCCATTCTGTCTTTTACGTATGTAGGGTCTTTTCTTTCTAACATTGCTAAACCAAAACCAGCGTGTCCTAATAAACCAATTGATTGAGTCCAAGTTTCAAAATTCATGATTCTTCCTAAGTTAGCCACAGCTTGTAAGTCCGCTCTGTAGTATTTACTATCAAATGATTGAGAATCATCTTTTCCTTGAAAGCTATTGTAACCAAAGTCCGCTTTCAAACCAAATTTGTTATTAAACATGTATCTAGCTCCTAAGTCAATAACATAAGGACTTGGAGTTGATGTATAATAACCTGAAGTCATTGGTCTTTGTGGTTTGTTAAAACCGCCTGCTAATTCAATAGACCATTTGTTATAGTCGTTATTAGTCGTTGTTTTTTCAGTCTCAGTTTGAGCACTTAATGTTGTGAATGCCGCAGCAAAAATAAACGTTAGTATAACTTTTTTCATTATTTTCTTTTTTAGAATTTGTGCAAAATTACGACATCTTGTTTAAGAAGAAAATTCAATCAGTTAATTATATAAGGATTATTATTTATGTTGTAAATAATATTTTTTTTTGGTGCGTATTTATTAGGTTTTTAATAAATCAAAGTGAATTGTAAACTTATTTCCAGACTATTTTTTAAAAAAAGTGCTAAAAACAATCATTCCGAAAGCTAAAGATCTCGTAAGAACGAAAAAAAACTTTAAACACGGTATTTTCGGTTTTAGGGATATTCTTGTTATTTTAACCTTGCCAAAACCTCGATAATGTTTTCATAAGTACTGAAGTTTTCATGTTCTATCTTATGCTCAACCTTTTCATGCGCCCATGTGGTATGAAACGGAATATGAACGGCGTGTCCTCCGATGGCTAAAACCGGTAAAACGTCAGATTTAAGGGAATTTCCAATCATGAAAAATTCGTGGGGTTTAATTTCCAGTCGTCTTATCAAATCGGAGTAATCAACCTCTTGTTTGTCTGACATCACTTCAATATGATGAAAGTAATGGCCTAGGCCGGAATTATGAAGTTTCCTGCGTTGGTCCAGTAAATCCCCTTTGGTAGCCACGACAAGTTTGTATTTTCCATGCAAAGCAGCCAAGGTTTCTTCAACTCCGTCCAATAAAACGATTGGTTTGTCGAGCAGTTCTTTTCCGTATTGAACTATTTTTACTATGATTTCGATTGGAATGGTGTTGTTGGAGATGTTCATTGCAGCTTCAATCATGGAGAGGATATACCCCTTTATGCCATAACCGTATAATTTAAGGTTGTCGATTTCCACTTTGAAAAGTTGTTGTGAGATCCCTTGGTGCGATAAATAATCTTCCATCAATGCGCAGAACTTTTCCTCTGTTTCAGCGAAATAGGTTTCATTGATAAATAGCGTATCGTCTGCATCGAAAGCTATAATTTTTAAATTTTTCATACTTTTTTTTGTGTTGCCAAAGAAGAACCGGCTGTTGCTTTATTAAATATATTTTTGATTGAAAGTGTCTTTGTGTAAAATGTAGTTCGAATGCCTAGAAGTAAAATTATACCGCCAATAATCATATTTAAAGTGATTTGTTCATCCAAAAATAGCCAAGCCAAGATAGAAGTCAACACAGCTTGTCCTAATAAACTTAAGGAAATTCGGGTGGCGCGCATGTGTTTTGTGGCATAACTGATGGATAACCATGCCATCAATTGGCAAACTACCGCTTGAATGAATAGCACTAACCATCCCAAATCCGTAAAACCAAAAAAGGGCTCTTGCAGCAGTAGGCAAACAATACCAAGATATATCGCTGAGGATGACAAACTGATAATCATAAAGGAAAGTACATCCGCTTCCGAAAGCGCCTTTTTACTGACCAATAAATAAATGGAATATAAAATTCCGGACAATACGGCTAAAATGAAAGCCCTGTCAAAATTCAATTCGATGAAAAACTGAAAACCGACTAGCATCGCCATTCCAAATAATGCAATCGAGGTGCCAATCCAAAAATTGGTCGCCGGTTTAGTTCTGAAAAAAGCAAACGAAATAATTCCGACCCAAAGCGGAGACAAATTGGTAAGTAGTGACGCTTGGGTGGCACTGGATTCCTGGATGGCAATATTCCACATGGCAACGTCTGAAGCAAATAAAATGCCACAAAGAATTGCAAGTAGCAGGATGTTTGTTTTTGGCAGGCTAAATTTCTTTTTAATAAGAACATAGGGCAATAACAATGAAACAGCAATTGCCATTCTGTAAAAGGCGGAGATTAAACCAGGAGTCAGCTTGATTTTAACTAATATCGGAAAAATCGAAATACAAAGAATCCCGATAACTAGAGCTAATCTTGGTTTTGCATTTGTCATCCGTCCTTTTTGTTATATAAAACACGAATTTCATAAATTCCCATCAATTAATTAGTGATAAGTTGTGAAATTCGTGTTCAGGGGTTTATTAATTAATAGTCTCCCCGTTGGCAACACCATCAGTATCGGGGTTTACAAAAACCAGTTTTCCATCAGTATTGGTGGACATCAAAATCATTCCTTGACTTTCAACACCACGAAGGTTGCGTGGAGCTAGGTTCACTAAAACAGTGACCTTTTTTCCAACAATATCCTCGGGTTTAAAACTCTCAGCAATTCCTGAAACAATCGTGCGAACGTCAATTCCGGTATCCACTTTCAAAATCAAAAGCTTATTGGCTTTGGGCATTTTAGAGGCTTCGATGATCGTTCCTACACGCAAATCCATTTTTGAGAAATCATCAAACTGAACAGCCTCTTTTTGTGGCTCCACTACTTTGTTTTCCGCTTTATTGGCAGTTTTTGTGGCTTCCAGTTTGTCTATTTGTTTCTGAATTTCTTCGTCTTCAATTTTGGCAAAAAGTAATTCCGCGGCACCAATTTGGTGTCCTGCCGGAATCAAATCTGAAGTCTCTGAAATCGCACTCCACTTCAACGGACTTTTGATTTTCAAGATTCCGGATAATTTCTTGGCGGTAAATGGTAAGAAAGGCGCACAAAGTGAACTCAAAGCCGCGGAAATTTGCAAGGCAACGTACATTTGTGTCTGCACGCGTTCCGGATTGTCTTTGATGACTTTCCAAGGCTCTTCGTCGGCCAAATATTTATTCCCCAATCGTGCCACATTCATCAATTCACCCAAAGCTTCACGAAACCTATATCTTTCGATAGAACTTGAAATTACTGCAGGATAGGCTTTCAATTCGGTTAAAGTAGCTTCGTCCACTTCTGAAAGTTCATTCGGCTCGGGAACGATTCCGTTGTAGTACTTATTAGTTAAAACCACGACGCGGTTTATGAAGTTCCCGTAGATTGCAACTAATTCATTATTGTTTCTAGCTTGAAAATCTTTCCAAGTAAAATCGTTATC
>JBLIHD010000182.1:0-4473 GCA_047636335.1 Flavobacterium sp. | reverse complement strand
AACGATATAAAATGACAAATATGTAGTAATCTTTCGTATAAATTTTCTTTCTCTACATGATGCTTTTCCGGCAATAACTTTAAAATTAATTTGTCATAGTTAGAAGAGGTACCATTATAATTATTGTCGTACGCCGTAATGAATTTGTCCAATAAGGTTTGGATGATTTGATAGCCCACAATCTCTTTTTCAATAACCTCTCTGCTTTGATATATATTGTTTACACTGATACTGATGATATCATCCATCTGCGCCTTGTATTTGCTTTTGTCCGTTAAAGCGAAAGGGAATTTACCCTCTAAAATCGCCTCTTCGTTATCTATAAATACCTTTACGGAATCATTAATCAAACTGCCAATTGCCAAAGCACGCAAATAACTGATGCGATCCTCTTTGGTCGTAAGCGTTTTATATTTGGATGTGTCAATACTGTCTTTAACCAATTTAATCAAATACTCCAATGCAAAATCCTCAGAAACTAGCCCAAGATTAATCCCGTCTTCAAAATCTATAATTGTATAGCAAATGTCATCAGCCGCCTCCACTAAATAAGCAAGGGGGTGTCTTTCAAAACCGATATCGTTCCCTGTTTTATTTGGGATCAATCCCATGTCTTTGGCCGCTTCCTGAAAGAACTTTTTGTCGGATTGGAAGAATCCGTATTTTTTATCGGCTATGTCTTTTGTTGGTTTTTTTGGCAAGCTTTCCTTCGGATATTTCATAAAAGCCCCTAAGGTTGCATAGGAGATTCGAAGTCCACCTTCAATTCCGGGACGGCTGGCAGTAAGAACCGAAAAACCATTGGCATTCCCTTCAAAATCTATCAAATCCTGCCATTCTTTATTGGACAATTGGTTTTTGTATTGTTTGCCTTTTCCAATAGAAAAATACTCCCCTATCGCTTTCTCGCCCGAATGTCCGAACGGAGGGTTCCCAATGTCGTGTGCCAGTGATGCCGCAGCAACGATAGCACCAAAATCATTCATGTGAAAACCGTGAACTTCTTTCAAATGCGGGTATTTCTCGAGGATTTTCTTTCCAACCAATCTTCCTAAAGAACGTCCCACCACTGAAACTTCTAAACTGTGGGTCAGTCTGGTGTGCACAAAATCAGTTTTTGACAGTGGAATAACCTGTGTTTTATCCTGTAAACTTCTGAAAGCGGCAGAGAAAATAATACGGTCATAATCCACTTCAAAACCCAATCGGGTGTCGTCCTGCTCAATACGTAATCTTTTGCTTGTGTCGCCTTGGCGTCTTAGTGATAAGAGTTGTTCCCAGTTCATAGTATGGTGTTAAAAGAGTTGGATTATTTTTCAAAGATAAAAAAATAGGGATAACTTAAATTGCTTTCCTCGATAGTTTTTATAGCAATCCTACGTTGGTATATTTTTCCAAAAAAGCATGGTCACTTCGCTATCTACGCAAATTAGTGTAACTTGCTTCTTGTTGTTCACAAATAACACTTTGATTGTATTTCGCTAAAAAAACACCTTGGAAAATCCAGAAAACATACAAAAATACTACCTGCATAAAGATGATTTCTCTAAGCTTCATTTTGAAGTTCAGGACCTCAAATCCTATTTTGAACGTAATGAAATGCAAGCCTCCAAGGCACATATCCACGGGTTCTATCAATTAATTTGGTTTACCTCTGCGGGAATTCATTATATTGACTACGAAGCCATTGCCCATCCAAAAAACAGTTTAATATTTATCAACACCAATCAGATTCATTATTTCTGTCCCAATGCCAACAACGAAGGAATGCTTATTCATTTTAATGATTTTTTCATCAATCAATTCAATCAAGAACTGGCACAACGATTTTCCCTTTCCATCTTCAACGAAATTGGGCGGCCCTATATTGCTGCACAAAATTCCGAGGTCGACCGCATCAACACCCTTCTTAAATTTATTCAGGAAGAAAATGAACAAACAGACGCTTTACAAAAAGAACAATTGTTTTTCTTGCTGAGTAGTCTTTTACTAAGCATCGAACGCATCAAAAATCAAAATAAAACAGATGTGCTTTTTAAAAATATGGACTTTGAGCTTGCCTATGCATTCAAAAAAGAAGTCTACAACCATCGCGATAGTTTCCCCTCATTAGACCATTATACACAGCACCTTCATACTAACATCAAAAAACTCACTGCTGTCACCAAACAGTATTTAGGCGGCACACCCGCGCAAATCATAAAGCATGTTAAAATTCTTGAAGCCAAGCGTAAGCTAGGACACAAACAACTCTCTATTAAGGCCATCGCCTTTGAATTAGGTTTTGATCAACCTACTTATTTTACCAAATATTTCAAAAAAATAACCGGGATCACTCCCAAAGAATTCCAAGCCATCATTCCGTAATTTACCATTATCACTCCTTGCATTACCATTCCGTGAAATACTTTTGTTGTAACTTCGTATTTATAACTTTTAAAAATTACAACTATGAAAACAGCATTAATTATAGGAGGAAATAGCGGAATAGGAAAATCGACAGCAATACAATTAGCCCAACAAGGTGTTGAAGTGCATATCGTCGGAGTGACCGCAAGCAAGATAAACGAGGCAAAAAACGAAATTGATAAAATTGGTAAAGTAACCGCTCATCAAGTAAACATTAGCAACACCGCTGAAGTGAACGCTTTTATCACGACTTTAAATTCTATAGCAAAAATTGATTATTTAGTCAATGCTTCTGGTATTTTTGGTCCAAAACCATTTTTAGACCATACTCTTGAAGATTACGATTCTTACCTAGATTTAAACCGTGGTTTCTTTTTTATCACACAAGCAGTAGCTAAAAAAATGAAAGAAAATGGCGGCGGAAGCATTGTGAACATAGGGTCTATGTGGGCAAAACAAGCTGTCAAAGCGACCCCTTCATCAGCTTATTCGATGCAAAAAGCAGGTTTACATTCTTTTACACAACACCTAGCCATGGAATTAGCGGATTTTAACATTCGTGTGAATGCCGTTTCTCCTGCAGTAGTAAACACTACCCTATATCATGGCGTTTTTGGCGGGAAAGAAGAAGCCGAAAAAGCACTCCAAGGATTTAATGCATTTCACCCGATAGGTCGATTTGGATCAGCAGAGGAAGTGGCCAATACCATTTTATTTTTATTATCAGACAAATCAAGCTGGACGACAGGCGCTATTATCGATGTTGACGGTGGAGTCATGGCTGGAAGAAATTAACATCAGTCGAAAGTCATAAAATTGAAAGGTCTGAAGAGCCGAAGAACCGAAAGTCATTATGGCGAAAGTTTAGTTTAGACAGTATGTCTAGGGGAACAGTCCATACTTTTTTATTTTTCTAACTTTGGACCTTTTAATCATTGAATTTTAAAATCTTTCAATCTTTATTAAAAATGCCTAAAAAAATAATCATACTTGGAGCGGGCTTAAGCGGGTTATTAGCCGCCTATCGTCTGCAAAACAAAGGTTTTGATATCGAAATCATTGAAGCCAGAGACCGCATTGGCGGGCGCATACATACCATATATTCCGATACAGATCAAGTCGAAATGGGCGCAACTTGGTTTAATGATATCCATGTCAGTTTCAGGAAACTTTTAAGCGAGTTGGAACTGGAGTATTTTGAACAATTCATGACAGGCACCTCCTATTTCGAATCGTTCTCGGCCGCTCCGGCGCAAGAAATCCAGATTCCTCAAAACAGCCCAAGTTACAGAGTTGCGGGCGGCACAGCCAAACTCGTTGAAACACTGAAAAGCAAATTAGTCGATGTTCCTGTTCACTTAAACGAAATAGTTTCAAGACTGAATTTTGAAGATGAAAAAATCGATATCACCACTAATAATAATTCTTTCCAGGCTGACTATGTGATTTCGACATTACCGCAAGCCTTGTTTACAAGTGACATTGACGTAACTCCCAAACTGCCACAAAAACTGACAGATATTGCCCAGAAAACCCATACTTGGATGCAAGATTCCATTAAAGTTGCCTTTGTATATGCTGAACCTTTCTGGCGCAACAAGAACTATTCTGGCACTTTATTCAGTAATGTGGGGCCAATAACTGAGTTTTACGATCAATCGACGATCGAATTGGACAAGTTTGCACTTTGCGGTTTTATCAGTGGCGGAATGGAGATGTATTCTAAAACAGAGCGATTGGAAAAAGTAAAAACACAATTGGAGAAGATTTTTGGTCAGGAAGCACTACACTTTACGTCTTATTACGAGACTGTTTGGGCAAAAGAAAGACAAACCAAAAGTTCCAAGCAAATTGGATTTATGTATCCGCATCAAAATAACGGACATCCTTTATTCAGGGAGTCTTATTGCAACGATCGCTTGTTTTTTGCGGGCACGGAAACCGCCGATCAATATCCTGGCTATATGGAAGGCGCCGTAATTGCAACCGAAAACACGGTCAAAGCCATTTTAAAAATATAATGTGAGTTTTAAATTAAAGACAACTATGCTTTACAGAGGTCAA
>JBLIHD010000181.1:0-4490 GCA_047636335.1 Flavobacterium sp. | reverse complement strand
GATAATCATTCCATTTTTAATTTAGTAAGCTGCTCTTTGGCGATAGAAGGCAAATTCGTTTGAGGCAGATTGATCTTTACTGTGTGGAAAACTTTGTTCTATCGGTTATCAACTGTTGAAGCGAGTATGCTAGTTCGTGGTGTACTTGATGTAAGTGCTATGTTGGCTCAACTTAGCTATTCTAGCCAATAAAGTTGTATGACTTATAGGTTCAGTGAGATCAGTAAAGTACGATCATACATTCTTTAATTTCTCTATTTCATCCCAAAAAGAGTGATTTATTTTTTTTATAATTTTAAAACCAGACTAATAGTAATGTGCTGTTTGTAGTGGTAATTTGTAAAATAAAAACCCGATCTATTTTATGAAAAGATCGGGTTTTATTATTATACTAACAGTACTGTGGTTTATCTGTAGATTGAAATCACACAAAATATACAAAAAAGAGGGGTTCTCTTTGAACACTTTCTTTTCTAAATAATTATTTAGGATCGAGGGCTTCTTCAATTCTTGATACTAAATCTAGAATATGGTATTTGCTCATTCGATCTGACATTCTTGGTGTAGATAATTTAAGTTCATTTTTTAATAGAGTAAGCTGCCCTCTGCCGATAGAAGGTAAATCTGTTTGAGCTAGATTGACATTTCTTGTTTTGAAGCCGTAAGTAACTCCTACTGGAACGGATCTGACACTTGCTGTACCAGGTTTCAATAACTCGATCATCTTGTCTACATACAATTTTTGGATATTTCTTCTGTAGATATCAATAGAGTTTTTGTTTTTCAGTTCAGAGAAAATCCCTTTGCTCAAATCGTTTATTAATTCATCAACAGTGTAGTTGTCCTTACTTGCAGAGGAGGTTTCCATAAGGCGAACCATTCTATCTCCTGCCAACAAACTGTTCAGCGTCGCGTCCTGCATTGCTTTGATAGCTTCAACTCCATTTTCCGGATTAATTTTTGAAAGGATATCTTGATTCAATAACCATTTTGGAGTAGTGAATAACTGAGTGTTCAAGAATGCTACAGCATCTTTTTGGATGCTTTTTGGAACTACTTCAAATTGATTACCAGTCATGTCATACGTTTTAGGATTATCATATATTCCGCCTACATTTTTAGTGACATGCCCCATATATCTTCTGAACTGACCTGTAAGTGCGCCATAAAGCTCATCTAATTCAGCATAGCTTTCGCCATCTTCTTTTGACCATTCTAATAAATTGGGTAAAATTCTTTTTAAATTTTTAATACCATATTCAGATGCTCTCATGGCGTTGTCTCCAATGTCTTCAGTTTGATACCTTGGATCATAAGGACTAGTTTCTGAACCAAACCATAAGCGGCGATTCTTGTATGCTTCCTTAGTCATTTCATTTAAAAATGCCTTTTCTTCTGCTTCAGTTTTTGTGTCTTCAAAATAGGAGTATCCCCACTTAATAGCCCATTTATCATAGTCTCCAATTCTAGGAAATAGGCTGGTAACACTATCTTCTGGTTGCGCAACATAATTAAAACGTGCATAATCCATAATGGATGAAGTATGTCCGTTTTTATCCTGGTATTCTTTATCTCTTAGCTTTTCAACTGGAGTTGCAGAACTGGCGCCCATATTGTGACGCAATCCTAGAGTGTGACCTACTTCATGGGAGGAAACAAAACGAATCAACTCTCCCATTAATTTATCATCAAACTTTTTTGACCTCGCCGCCGGATCCACAGCAGCAGTCTGGATCATATACCAATTTCTTAAAAGACTCATGATATTATGATACCAACCGATGTGGCTCTCAAGAATCTCTCCACTTCTTGGATCATGAACATTTGGCCCGTAAGCATTTTGAATATCGGCAGCGAAATATCTTAATACAGAAAAACGAGCGTCTTCCAAACTCATAGTCGGGTCGTTCTCTGGCCAATACTCTCCGCGAATAGCATTTTTCCAACCTGCATTCTCAAAGGCTATTTGCCAATCGTCAATACCTTGCTTGATAAATTCCCTCCATTTTTCTGGCGTTGCTGGATCAATGTAATATACAATAGGTTTTAATGGTTCAATCAATTCACCCTGTTTTTGTTTTTGAGCATCTTCAGCTGATTTAGGCTCTAAGCGCCATCTCACAGCGAATACCTTTGTATCTGACTTTTGCGACTCTTCCTCAAAAACATCGTACTTATTAGAGAAATAACCTACTCGAGCATCAAATTCTCTTTTGCGCATGGGCGTCTTTGGCAATAAAATCATGGAAGTGTTTATCTCCAAAGTCACAACTCCTGCATCCAAAGCTGATGGTAAATCAACTCCAATTTTTCTTGTAGGTGTAGTACTAATTTTAGGAGGAGTAGTAGTAAAAGTTTTTACACTTCTAATTTCAGTATTGATGGGAAAACTACTTATTTTTGAGATAAATGATTTGTCTTTTTGAAACTTATCAATATTCAACAACTGTTTTTTAATTGGATCTAATGAAAAGGTTTGAACATCAGCATCAAATGTCGTTGATAAATCTACTACATAGCCAGTAATCTTTCCAGATTCATCTTTTTTGTAAGCCAGAACATCATAATTACCAATAATCGGATCTGAATTTGAGTTTTTAACAGCCTGTGCCATTGGTTTGTCTTCATCTGGAGACATAATAACATAAGTTATTGACCTTAGCAGTAAATTGTCGCTAAGTCCTTTTTCCCAACGCACGACCTGTCTGTTGATTTCCTCTCCACCAAAAATACCGCCGCCAGCGGGAGTTTTAGAATATCGGGTGATGGTCATCATTTCGCTTCCTAAGAGGGAATCGGAAATTTCAAATAGGTATTTGTCCTTTATTTTGTGGACGTCAATCAATCCTCTTTGAGTAACAGCAGTACTATCGATTACCTTTTTATAAGGTTTAGGCTCTTTTTTAGCGTCTGCAGCTTTGGAATCAACTTTTGCAACGGAATTTTTATCTGTGTTTTTCTTTTTCTTACTTTGGGCAAAGTTTCCCTGGACGGAAAAAAGCAACAGACATACAAGAATTAAGGTCGGTTTTAGCATTATTTGAATGTATCATTAGTTAGGCAATAAATATAGTAAATAAGTAGGAATTTTATATTATTTGTTACAAATTAAATCCAAATTTTGTGATACTTTTTTTTAAAGCAGACTGCTAGTATAAGAAATATCGTGTAATTAGCATTTGGAACTATTTTTTTTTTGGTGCTATAGTATGATTTTTGTCATCAAAGGGTGGTTTATTTCATCGTATCTTTGTTTTAAAAATGATTAATTATTTTTTTTTTTTCGTTTCTGACACTTATAAAAGTAGGAAGGAGTGAATTGTTTTTTCGTAATATTACCTAATAAATTACTTTGAATGAGAAAAATCAAATTTAAAAAAGGACGAAAGCCACAGTCGAACCAGCTAGAATATACGGGTCGTCACAAAAAATTTGAGTCGGAAATGCAATTGTTTGTTTACGATGATTTAAGAATTACCGAATATGAAGACTTGGATATGTCCGATTTTAAAGAATGCATTGATCGGGAGCAAAATAATTGGCTCAATTTGCACGGCTTAAACGAAATTGAAATCATTGAAGGTATAGGCGATTTTTTCAAAATAGATAACTTTCTGCTTTCCGATATCCTAAACACCAGCAGGAGAACCAAGCTTGAAGAATTCCCGGACACTCTATTCTTTAATATAAAGTCGATGTTGCCCACCGAACATTCCGATAATATAAGCGTCGAACAAATCAGTTTCTTGATAAAAGAAGGGGTTTTAATCTCTTTTCAAGAAAAAAGGAGCGATTTTTTTATTCATATTAGAGAACGGATCCGAAACCATACAGGAACCGTGAGGTCAAAAAAAGTTGATTTTTTACTCTATTTTCTATTGGATGCCATCATTGAAAACTTCTACGTGACTATGGAAAACGAAGAAGATAAGGTGGAGGAATTAATAAATCTGTCCAAGAAAAGTGCTGACCCAGATATTTTGGTGCGAATTGAGAAACACAGGGATAATTTTAATTTCCTGAAGCGCTCCATAATTCCACTGCGTGATTCCTTGTATGCCATTAAAATGTTGAAGGATGACGAAGAGTTTAAGGTAATTGAAACGGAAACATACAGCTATTTTTCACGATTGCATCAAAAAAGTTTGGAATTATTGGAGCAAATAGATTCAGATATGGGAATGCTGGAGAGCGCCTCCAATTTCTTTTTCTCCTCTCAAACTCATAAGATGAACGAGATAATGAAAACCCTGACAATCGTTTCGGCGATATTCATCCCCTTAACTTTTATAGCAGGTGTTTATGGAATGAATTTCGAGCACATGCCCGAATTACAATATCAAAACGGGTATTTTGCGGTTATTACAGTTATGGTTTTAATCGTAATGGGAATGATCGTCTATTTTAAAAAAAGAGATTGGTTTTAAAAAGAGCTTCAAAGTGGCAAAGGTTTGGATTGTGGGAGGATTAACAGAAGTAAGATAGAGTTG
>JBLIHD010000180.1:0-4491 GCA_047636335.1 Flavobacterium sp. | reverse complement strand
GTACCTTCATATTGGTCCTCGAACTTATCAGACCTTGACATGAAAAGCTTTTTGGACATCAATAAATCCAAGAACTTGGACAAATCTAAATACTTCCAAACAATAGTGTCTGGATCATCTGTAAGATTGATATTTGGGTTATTTATATACATTTTAGAATTTAAAGGTATCTAAATATTAAGGCAAAAACAACCATTTTCATTGATTCTAATTTCGACTTGGCAGTTTGGTTACTCAAATGACTGCATCGACACTAATTTATTGTACATGCCATCATGGGCAATTAATTCGTCATGTGTTCCCTGCTCAACAATTTTTCCTTTTTGCATTACTACTATGGAGTCCGCTTTTTGAATTGTAGAAAGACGGTGTGCGATTACAATAGATGTTCTGTTTTGCATCATATTTTCTAAGGCGACTTGTACGAATTTTTCACTTTCGGTGTCCAGTGCGGAAGTTGCTTCGTCCAAAATCATGATTGGAGGGTTTTTCAAAACTGCACGAGCAATTGATAACCGCTGTTTTTGTCCACCAGAAAGTTTATTTCCACTGTCTCCAATGTTGGTATGTATTCCTTTGGGTAAGTCTTTCACAAATTCATAAGCATTAGCGATTTTTAAAGCCTCGATAATTTCATCATCTGTAGCGTTTTGTTGTCCTAATGAAATGTTCGCTTTGATGGTGTCGTTAAACAATATGCTGTCCTGTGTTACCAATCCCATCAATCCGCGAAGGGACTGTAAATTGATGTCTTTTATGTCGGTCCCATCAATGCTGATGGTTCCTTCATTTACGTCGTAAAAACGGGTCAATAAATTTGCGATCGTACTTTTTCCGCTTCCAGATTGCCCAACAAGCGCAATTGTTTGTCCTTTTTTTACCTGAAGTGAAAAGTCCTTTAAAACGCTTTCTTCTTCATATTTAAAGTTGATATTTTTAATCGTGATATTCGAATCAAAAGTGTTTTTGTCAACGGCGTTTTCTTTAGAAGTGATTTCGTTTTCAACTTCCAGAACTTCAAAAACACGTTCTGCAGCGGCAAGTCCGTTTTTCACAGCATATGAAGCTTTAGAAATTGCCTTTGCTGGAGTAAGAATGTTAAATGCCAATGTTAGATAGACGATGAAAGCAGAGCCATCTAGTGTTTTTTCTACTAAAACCAAATTCCCTCCATAAAAAAGTAAGGTTGCTATTGTTGTGACTCCTAAAAACTCACTCAATGGTGTGGCTAAATTATTTTTACTTCCTATACTGTTTGTTAAATTCAATAATCGGGTTACTGAATCGTTAAACCGGCCTTTGAAAGTAGTTTCAGCATTATAACTTTTAATCACTTTCAGTCCTCCTAAAGTTTCATCAACGATAGAAATCAGGAATCCGCTTTCTCTTTGCGCCTGTAGTGATTGTGCTCTCAGGTTTTTAGCGACTTTTGAAATGATCCATCCTGAAATAGGCATAAAAATCAAAACAAATAAGGTAAGTTTAGTGCTTATAATGAACATAGTTACTAAGGCAAAAATAATTGTCAGAGGTTCCTTTACTACTAATTCTAATATAGAAAAAAAGGAGTTTTGAACTTCATTTACATCACCAAGCATACGCGCCATAATATCCCCTTTTCTTTTTTCGGAATAATAGGATATAGGCAATTCTACAATTTTTTTATACATTGATTTTCTCAAATCCCTTAAAACACCGTTCTTCAGATGCATTATATGATGTGATGCGAGGTAGTTAAATAGGTTTTTGAATAAAAAGGTTGTGATTACCATCAAAACGACAAACAAAAGGGCCACTTGGATACCGTTGTCCTTTGTTAATTCTGAAATTTTATAATACAAAAAATCAGAACCAAACTGCTTTAAGTTTCCTATTCCCGTATATACCGGTTCTTTTAGTATGACTTTGGTTTTGCCAAAAAGTACTTCAAGCACCGGGAAGATGGTTAACATTGAAATAGTGCTAAAAAAAGCATACAAAATATTGTATATCACATTCCATACAATATGTGACTTGTACGGTTTGGTATAGGGAAGAAGTTTTATTAAATTTTTGTCCATTAGTTTAGTTCAATTGCATTGCAATAATAATGTTTTTAATCTTTTCGTTCAAAATGCTTTCCACTTCATTGAAATTTTCAACAGAATCCAGTTCCGCATTTACGCTTATGTAGAATTTTATTTTCGGTTCTGTTCCGCTTGGTCTGGCACAAATTTTAGAACCGTCTTCAGTGTAATATATCAATACGTTAGATTTTGGTAAATCCATTTTTGTAACTGAATCATCCAGTAAGTTTTTTGCTGTCGAAGATTGATAATCTTCCACCATTATAACTCTTTGGCCATTTATTTCTTTCAAAGGATTATTGCGTAAATCAACCATCATTTGGCTTATTTCCTGTAATCCCTCGATTCCTTTTTTAGTTAGCGAAACCAAGTACTCTTTATAAAATCCATTTTCTACATACAGTTGCAATAGCTCCTTGTAAACGGAACTTCCTTTTGCTTTAGCCTGTGCGGCCATTTCGCAAATCAAAAGTGTGGCAGCTACGGCATCTTTATCGCGGACGGCATCACCTACCATAAATCCAAAACTTTCTTCCCCACCACCAATAAATTCCAATTCGGGAAAGTCTTTGATCATTTTGGCAATCCACTTAAAACCGGTCAAACCCACTTTGCATTCCACATTGTAGTTTGTAGCCAGTTCCATCATCATTGGAGTGGATACGATAGTGGAGCCCACAAATTGGTTCCCGTTTATTTTTCCCGCTTTTTTCCATTGTTCCAATAGAAATGCGGTCATCAAAATCATGGTTTGGTTTCCGTTTAATAAAGTCATTTGTCCTTCATTATTGCGAACGGCAACACCTAAACGGTCGCAATCGGGATCAGTCCCGACAACGATATCTGAATTGGTTTTGTCGGCTAATGCCAATGCCATGGCCAATGCTTCCGGTTCCTCTGGATTTGGGGATTTCACTGTGGGGAAATCTCCGTTTGGAACCCTTTGTTCTTCAACAATATGCACATTGGTATAACCTGCTTGCGATAAAGTGTCAGGAACCAAGGTTATGGAAGTCCCGTGCAGAGAGGTGAACACTACGTTTAGGTCTTCTTTTGCTGCAGCAGGCGTATTAAAGCTTGCGTTTTTAATCGATGATTTTATAAAAGCCTTATCCACATCAGTGTCAACATAGTGAATTAGGTCTTCGTTTGCTTCAAACTTGATCTGGGCGAAGTTTAAATTTTCGATGGTGGTAATAATTCTTTCGTCTTCTGGTGGCACAATCTGGCCCCCGTCTTCCCAATACACTTTGTATCCGTTATATTCAGGAGGATTGTGTGAAGCGGTAAGTACAATTCCACACTGGCAGCCCAAATGTTTAACAGCAAATGACAGTTCAGGTGTTGGTCTTAATTCCGAAAATAAATAGACCTCAATGCCATTGGCAGAGAAAACATCAGCAACTAATTTTGCCAAAGTATCGCTGTTGTGACGGCAATCATAGGCAATTGCTGCTTTTATAGGTTGGTTAGGAAATGCGACATGTAAATAGTCAGAAAGGCCTTGGGTGCTTTTGCCAAGAGTGTATTTGTTGATTCGGTTGTTTCCAACACCCATTACTCCACGCATTCCGCCGGTGCCAAATTCCAAATCTTTATAGAAGCTTTCCTCCAGTTCTTTAGGGGATGTGGTCATCAATTCTTTAACAGCTTCCTGAGTTGCTTCATCAAATGTTGGCGTGAGCCATTCGTTTACTGCGTCCAAAATGTTTTGTTTGATTTCCATTCCGTATGTTTTTAGTTTAATTTTTTAAATTTTTTCTGTTTCTCAGGAGCTTTTTCCTGACATCTATTTTAATCTTATAGTCCGTCAACTGGTCTGTAAGGATTTTATTACTACCATGGCTAGGCTAAATTATAGATTGACCTCACTCGAGATTTTATAACGCTCCTCGTTGTTTTTTGTTCGTAAAATAATTTCGCCAAGGAATCCGGCCAAAAACAGTTGAGTTCCTAAAATCATTGTAGTTAACGCAATGAAAAACCAAGGGCTGTCAGTTACTAAACTATAACGCATGTTATTGTACATATGGTATAGTTTTGAAATACCAATATAGCTTGCGAGCATGAAACCAATGATGAACATTAGCGAGCCCATGGCTCCAAATAAGTGCATGGGTCTTTTTCCGAATCGGGAAAGAAACCAGATGGTAATTAGGTCAAGAAAACCATTAATGAAACGTTCCATTCCAAATTTAGTTTCCCCGTATTTTCTTGCTTGATGCTGAACCACTTTCTCGCCAATTTTTCCGAAACCGGCATTTTTTGCCAAAACAGGAATGTATCGGTGCATTTCGCCCGAAACCTCAATATTTTTCACAACAATGTTTTTGTATGCTTTCAATCCGCAGTTGAAATCGTTCAATTCCACTCCAGAAGTTTTTCTGGCGGCCCAATTGAACAGTTTGGAAGGCAGGTTTTTAGC
>JBLIHD010000179.1:0-4523 GCA_047636335.1 Flavobacterium sp. | reverse complement strand
GGCGTATTTGGTTGGCCGGCCATACATACTCGAAAAGGGGATAAAGAAGAAATCCCAAAAATTAGCAATATATTCATTGATCTTGGTTGCGAAACTAAAGAAGAGGTAGATAAAATGGGCGTTCATGTGGGCTGTGTTGTCACCTATCCTGATGAATTCATGATTCTGAATGAAAACAAATTTGTTTGTCGTGCGATTGATAACCGCATGGGCGGTTTTATGATTGCCGAAGTTGCTCGTTTGCTACATGAGAACAAAGTGAAGCTTCCATTCGGACTTTACATCACTAATTCAGTTCAGGAAGAAGTGGGATTGCGTGGCGCCGAAATGATCACGAAAACCATCAAGCCGAACGTAGCAATTGTGACGGACGTATGTCATGACTCAACTACACCGATGATCGAGAAGAAAATTGAAGGAGAAACAAAAATCGGAAAAGGGCCTGTTGTCACTTATGCTCCAGCAGTTCAAAATAACCTTAGGGAATTAATTCTGGATACCGCTGAGGAAAAGAAAATTCCATTCCAACGTCTGGCTTCTTCCCGCGTTACCGGAACTGACACTGATGCTTTCGCTTACAGTAATGGCGGCGTGGCTTCGGCTTTAATTTCGCTTCCGTTGCGTTACATGCATACCACCGTTGAAATGGTGCATCGTGATGATGTCGAAAATGTCATCAAACTAATATATGAGACTTTATTGAAATTGGAGAATAATGAAACCTACTCTTATTTCAAATAAAATTAGCAGCCAATCCCGCTCTAAACATTTTATTGTATACGACAAAAATCCGGACACCACTGTCCGGATTTTTTATTAATAAACTTACTTCTATTTTACTTCCACCCACCACCAAGTGCTTTGTAGACTTGTACAAAAGCAATTAGTTGGTCTTTTTTTGTTTCAGCCAATTCCAATTTCGCATCAAGTGCATCACGTTGCGTCATTAAAACCTCAAAATAATCAGCTCTAGCTGATTTAAACAAATCATTTGCTACACTTATAGAAGTATTCAAAGCTGTTACTTGCTGTGATCTGAGTGTATAACTTTTCTCTAAATTAGCGATCTTAGCCAATTGATTAGAAACTTCTAGATAAGCATTCAAAATAGTACGGTCATAATTATACAATGCTTGCAACTGTCTCGCATTTGCATTTGCAAACTCGGCTTTGATCGCGTTTCTATTGATTAGCGGTGCTGCTAAATCGCCTACTAAATTATACAATAGCGATTCAGGGAATTTTACCAAATAAGAAGTTTTAAAAGCTTGCAAGCCAAAAGCTGCTGAAATATCAAGTGAGGGATAAAACTCCGCTCGTGCTACTTTAACATCCAGTTTAGCGGCCGTTAAATCCAATTCGGCTTGTTTTACATCAGGTCTATTAGCTAATAATTGCGATGGGATACCTGATTGAATTGTTGCTGGTATCAAATTTAAAAAGTTAGTATTGTCCCTGGAAATTTTCTCAGGATAACGGCCTAATAAGAAGTTAATTGTGTTCTCTATTTCTACAATCTTCTGATCAATTTGAAACTCCATACTTTTAGAGGCCAAGACTTCGGCTTGGAATTTTTGTACCGCCAATTCTGTAGCTCTTGCAGCTTCCTTTTGCAACTTTACAATTTCAAGCGCATTTTGTTGCAATTGAATGTTTTGTTTTACAATTTCCAGTTGGCTATCCAAAGCCAATAATTCATAATATGAATCGGCTACTTCAGCAATCAAATTGGTGATTACAAAATTCTTTCCTTCAATGGTGGATAAGTACCTGCTAACGGCCGCTTTCTTTGAATTGCGCAACTTTTTCCAAATATCAACTTCCCAATTGGCATAAGCACCTACATTAAAATCGGTTAGTGGATCCGGAAATTCTTTGCCTGGCGTAATTTGTGTGGTAGCGTCCCCAGCGCCTTGACTGGTATATCTTCCTACTTTTTCAACTCCTGTTCCCAATCTGAGCCCAACTGATGGTAATAACGCACCTTTTCTAACACGGATGTCATTCTTTGCCATTTCAGTTTCTTGCAAAGTAATCATCAGTTCCTGATTATTTTTTAAAGCGACCGAAATTAAACTTACTAGATTTGGATCTTTAAAATAATTGTTCCAACTAAGGTTTGAACTGTTCGCAGAATCCTTGCTAAACCCAAAACTTTCTGGAATAGCTTTGTTTTCAGACATTATTACTGCCGATGGAGCACTACAGCTTACTACAGCAAGACAAACACTTAAAACAATGCTAAATTGTTGTAACTTGATTTTATACATTTTTATCAATTTCTTCAGTTAATGGATTATTGTTTTGTTTTTTGACTAATTTAATTTTTGCGGCAATACTACCAAATATGTAATAAAGACCCGGAATAATCAATACACCACAAAGGGTCCCTAAAAGCATTCCACCCGCTGCAGCAGAGCCAATAGTGCGATTCCCTATTTTACCTGGACCCGAAGCAAATACTAAAGGAATCAGTCCTGCTATAAACGCAAATGACGTCATCAAAATTGGGCGAAAACGTACTTTAGCCCCTTCCATGGCAGCTTCTAAAACAGTGGCGCCTGCTTCGTGTTTTTGGACTGCAAATTCGACAATCAAAACCGCATTTTTACCAAGTAAACCGATAAGCATTACGAAGGCAACTTGAGCATAAATATTATTGTCTAACCCACATATGGAAAGTAATAAATAAGACCCAAAAATACCCGCTGGTAGTGATAAAATAACTGCAAAAGGCAGGATAAAACTCTCGTACTGAGCAGCTAAAACTAAATAGACAAACAGTAAACAGATTAAGAATATGAAGATAGCCTCATTTCCTCGACCTACTTCGTCTTTTGAAATTCCCGCCCAGTCGATACCAAAACCTCTGGGCAAGGTTTTTTCGGCAACTTCCTGGATTGCTTTTATAGACTGACCACTACTATACCCCGGAGCAGACTGCCCGCTTATTTCAGATGCGTTGTACATATTGTGACGTGTTATTTCTGATAATCCGTACACTTTTTCCATACGCATAAAGGCGGAAAACGGTACCATTTCATCACGATTGTTTTTTACATACAACTTCAATATATCCTCTGGTAAAGCCCTATATTCAGGAGATGTTTGCACAATAACCTTGTACTGCCTATCGTATTTGATAAAACTGATTTCATAATTACTACCCACCAAAGTAGAAAGAGTATTCATAGCATTATTAATGGTAACTCCCTTCTGTTGGGCTATATCATTATCGATTTTCATCATATATTGCGGAAAACTCGCACTGTAGAAACTAAATACTGATGCTAATTCCGGACGTTTGTTCAATTCCTTTACGAAATCAGTATTCACCTTTTCCATTTTCTTGTAATCACCAGAACCCCCTTTGTCTAGCAATCGCAATTCGAATCCACCTGCGGCACCATAACCGGGTACGGCTGGTGGTTGAAAAAATTCGAGAGTTGCCCCTGTAATATCCTTAGATTTTTCTTCGAGCTCTTTCATTATCTCATCAGCAGAATGCTTGCGGTCTTCCCAACTTTTAAGGTTTACAAGACAAGTACCTGAGTTAGCCCCTGTACCTTCAGTAAGTATTTCGAAACCAGCCAAAGCAGATACTGATTGTACTCCTTCAATCTTTTCTGCAATTTTCTGAAGTTTTAAAGCGACATCATTGGTTCTTTCTAGTGATGAACCTGGTGGCGTTTGTATAATCGCATAGAACATTCCTTGGTCTTCATTGGGAATAAACCCTGTTGGAAGACTATTGTTTAAGAAAAATATACCAATACAAAAACCGATTAATACACCAAATGTTAATGTTCTTCGATTGACTATTTTTCCGAGTATCCCTTCGTACTTTCCTGTAAGTTGATTGAATTTTTCGTTAAAGCCATCTAAAAAATTATTTAAAGGACTTTTCTTTCTGGCGACACCATGATTGTTTTTTAACATCATTGCACAAAGCGCGGGTGTAAGTGTTAATGCTACAATACCAGACAAAATAATACCTGTTGCCATTGTGATTGAAAACTGTCTGTAGAATATACCTACTGGACCAGACATAAATGCAACGGGAATAAAGACAGCTGCCATCAAAAAAGTAATAGCTATTATGGCACCACTAATTTCATGCATTGCTTTTTTAGTTGCCTGTAGAGGGGGTAAGTGGTCTTCTTCCATCTTGGCGTGCACCGCCTCAATTACAACAATCGCATCATCGACAACCACACCAATAGCCAAAACAAGCGCAAATAAAGTAACTAGATTTATTGTAATTCCAAAAAATTGCATGAAAGCAAAAGTCCCTATAAGTGATACTGGTACTGCAATTGCAGGAATGATAGTCGAACGCCAGTCCCCTAAAAACAAGAACACCACTAAACCTACCAGGATAAAAGCTTCTACCAAGGTGTGAATCACTTTTTCGATAGAGGCGTCCAGAAATTTAGAAGCGTCATAACTAATTTCATAATCTACCCCTTTAGGGAATGACGTTTTCTTGATTTCAGCTAATTTTGCTTTTACGTCTTTAATTA
>JBLIHD010000178.1:0-4523 GCA_047636335.1 Flavobacterium sp. | reverse complement strand
GCTATTTTATTTCTTCAGCCCGAATGGAGCAAGAAAGAAGAAATGACTCCGCTGATCGTGGACTATATAATGAAGAATCCGAAATGGAGAGTGTCGTTACAAACGCATAAATATTTGAATATACCATAATGATATGGTACAAATGAAAAAGCCAAACAACAATTGTTGTTTGGCTTTTTCATTTGTATTCTGGACTATAGATTCTCGCAATTATTATGTTTTCACAGTGAAAGCTTGGCCAAATAATCGTAATGCTCGCCCTCAAGGATCAATTCAGATTTTAGGCCATTGGCGAAAGCAGCATTTTGAAGGGTATTGTAGTCAATGTACATCCAGTCAAAAGGTTTTTCTTTTTCGCCTTTATAAGCGATGTTGAAAACAACTTCACCGTAATATACATTATCAGAGGGAATCCATTTCCCGCCATCTTCGTCATCGTCAAACATATAGATTATGTCAGAACTGTCCATTAGAATTTGTCCTCCGGGATTCAAGAGGGATTTAAGTTTTAGAAGAAATTTGGGTATGTTTTTCAGTTTGCCACACATACCTGCACCATTCATTAATAATAAAATGGTATCGTATTTTTCGCTTTCTAAAGTCATTACGTCTTGCACTCGGGCATCTTTTATTCCGCGTAATGTGCATGCTTCGATCGCATTTGGCGAAATGTCGATGGCTGTTACCTCTAGGTTTCTTTCGTTTTGCAAAGTCAAACTGTGACTTCCCGCTCCGCAACCCACGTCTAGGATCCTCCCCTTGGCAAGTTGAAGCGCTTTTTGTTCCATATTAGGCATTTCATTATAAGAGCGAAATAAATATGCGACACTCATTTCGTCTTCCTCGGAAATTGTGGTTTCGGTAATTAAATCTTCAGGGGAATTGTTTGTTTGAAAATCAAGGATGGCTTTGCCAAAAAGGTCTTTCATTTATTTAGTTTATAGTTTACTGTTTGGTTTAGAAAGTTTATTTTTGCAGATATCAATTTTAAAATTTAAGCTTGAAACCATCTTTAAACGATCTTGGAAAACTTGCCAAAGATAAGCATATAGAAACCAAAAAGTATTTTGATAAGCTTAAAAAGAAAACGCCTAAGAATTTAGATTATGTGATGCAGGATTTGCATGATGCGGAATTTAAGAAAACCGACTGTCTAAAATGTGCCAATTGTTGCAAAACAACAGGGCCATTGTTCACATCGGCAGATATCGAGCGTGTGTCAAAACACTTGAAACAAAAGCCGCAGCAGTTTATCGAACAATACTTGCGCATTGATGAAGACAAGGATTATGTGCTGCAAAGTGTTCCTTGTACTTTTCTGGATAATGACAATGCATGTATGATATATGATGTGCGCCCTAAGGCATGCAGAGAATTTCCTCACACAGACAGAAAGAAGTTTCAGCAAATCACGGACTTGACTTTAAAAAACATTCCGATCTGCCCCGCGGCCTATAACATCGTTGAAGAAATGAAGAAGAAATTACCTCTTTAAAAAACATTTTTAGTTATTTAAACTAAAGATATAGAATGTCGTTCCCTCTCCGTCTTAGAGGATTGTGGGGGTAGGATTAATAAATTAAATATCTTGTTCTCATTTCTTTAAACTTGATTAATCCTTTCGCCCAGCTTTTTCTGATTGCGCCTTCAGTAACTCCGTTTTCTACTTGTGCTTGCAGTTTTTTGGTTCCCGCCAATTTTGTGAAAAACGAATTAAAGAATTTGGATTTGTCACTGTTGGTTTCATAAGCGTTAATCAGCCATTTTAATTCCAGTTGGTTTACTTTAGCGATAGCCGATAAGTCTTCCCCGAAACATTCTAGCCCGTTATAAGCTGGGTTTTGAGCTCCTATATTTGGTTTTGGTATAAAACTAAAGTCGCTTTTTGGTAAATAGGGTGATCCGTAAATTTGAAATTGTTTTTCAGTTCCTCTCCCTACGCTTACATTAGTACCTTCAAAAAGGCATAAACTCGCATAAAGATTCACGGCTTGGTCATTCGGAAGGTTCGGTGATGGTTTTACTGGCAGGCTATAATTCATCTTTCGATTGTAGTTAGCACAGGGAATGACTGTTAGTTGGCATTGAATGTCATTTTTCATCCATTTTTCTCCGTTGATCATTTGTCCATATTCACCGATGGTCATACCATGTAAAACTGGAATTGGATGCATGCCAACAAAACTAGAATATTCTTTTTCCAGGACGGGGCCGTCCACAACATTTCCGTTAGGGTTTGGCCTATCCAGGATAATTAAGGGGATGTTGTTTTCGGCGCAAGCTTCCATCACATAATGCAGGGAGGAGATATAGGTGTAAAAGCGTGCGCCTACATCCTGCAAATCGAATACCATAATGTCTATTCCGTTTAATTGTGCTGACTTCGGTTTTTTGTTGTCGCCATATAGTGATATAATAGGAAGTTCTGTTTTGGCGTCTTTCCCGTCAACTACATGTTCGCCAGCGTCAGCGTTTCCACGAAAGCCATGTTCAGGCGCAAAGATTTTTTGAATCGCGATATTTTTGTCTACTAGAAAATCGACAATGTGGGTGTTGTTTGATAAAAGTCCCGATTGATTTGTTACGATGCCAATTTTTTTATCTTGTAATAAAGGAAGGTATAGCTTGCTATTGTCTGCGCCGGTGCTTATTGCGAGTAAAACATTTCTTTTTACGATGACGGAGTCTTGTTTCCTGTCTCCGATATCTTGTTTCCTGATCGAACTTCCGCAAGAAACTAATACGAGGACTCCGCAAGATAGTATCAAGATTGTTTTTCTGAAAGTCTTAATGGTAAAAGAAAGGGATGTAAGCTTCATGTTTTATTTTAATAAGTGAAAAATGGAGCGATTCTTGGCTGAAAACTTTATGTATATTTGCATGGTAACCAAAACGCCTCTCTTGAATTTAGAATACTTCATAGCCAAACGACTAATAACTGCTAAAGATTATAAAAGTAGCATATCTGCGCCAATTATAAAAATTGCAATTTCAGCCATTTCCATAGGAATGATCATGATGATTGTTTCAGTGGCTACGGGAATTGGGCTGCAACAAAAGATTCGGGAAAAAATATCTGCATTTAATGGGCATATCATTATCTCGAATTACGATAATAACCAATCTCAAGTCACCTTAGTGCCAATTTCAAAGAACCAGGATTTTTATCCAAAGTTTAAATCGGTTGAAGGGATAAGCCACGTTCAAGCCATTGCAAGTAAAGGGGGTATTATAAGGACAGAGACCGCTTTCGAGGGGATTGTCTTCAAGGGAGTTGGTGCCGATTATGACTGGAATAACATAAAGGACTATCTAGTGTCGGGTAAATTGCCTGATTTTTCGAAAAAGGTTAATGAAGATGTTTTGATTTCCCAATTCCTCGCCAATAGATTAAAACTTAAAGTGGGAGATCCCTTTAATACCTTCTTTATGAAAGAAGGTCAGAACAAGTTGCCTAATATCAGAAGGTTCAAAATAGTAGGGATTTTTAATTCTGGTTTCCAGGAATTTGATGCTACATATATTATTGGCGATATTCGGCATATGCAACGCATCAATAAATGGAAATCCGATCAAGTTGGGGCTTTCGAAGTTTTCGTGGATGATTTTGACAATATAAAACCTGTGGGAGATCTAGTATATCAACAAACAGGTTCGACGCTAGATACTAAAACCATAATAGAAAAATACAGTTATATATTTGAATGGCTTCAATTATTCGATTTTAATATCATCGTCATTTTGATTGTCATGATATTGGTTGCTACCATCAATATGGTGGTGGCATTGTTAGTTCTCATTCTTGAGCGTACTCAAATGATAGGGATATTGAAGGCGCTAGGGGCAAACAACTGGAGCATTCGTAAAATATTTCTTTACAATGCCTCTTATCTAATTCTTCGTGGATTATTTTGGGGGAACCTCATTGGGATATCTATATTGTTACTCCAACAGCAGTTTGGGATAATCAAGCTCAATCCCGAAAATTACTATGTAGATCAGGCACCAGTATATCTTAATTGGGGATATATCGCTGTGTTAAACTTACTTACGATTGGCGTATGCTTTCTAGTGTTGTTAATTCCTTCCTATATAATTACTAAAATTTCACCCGTCAAAGCCATTCGTTTCGATTAAAAGGTAAAGCGTCGTTGCTAGGGGCGAAGTAATCGGGAGCTATTTCCTGCTATGCGCTGCAATCTTATATGCCGTCCCGATCCCGAGGTTTAGGTACAGGACCGGCATATAAGGATTTTCGCTGCTATCAGGGCTAGGGATTCGCTTTCGAAATTCATTTTTGCTTTTTAATCTATGTAAAAGACTCCTTAGTATAGGAGAGTAAGATTACAGGGAACCCATTATAAGACCGGTAGGCGCGCTATAAGTCAAGACTACAGGAATTGCATATACAGCCAAAATAATTCTTCAAAGTCTCCCTTTCCTTGGGATAGTCCTGAGGCTTCGGGACGGGAGAGCAAAAACTTTCATCTTCAAAGCACGGGTTTTCAACGCCTTAAATGTAG
>JBLIHD010000177.1:0-4575 GCA_047636335.1 Flavobacterium sp. | reverse complement strand
AGGCTAACCACGAATTTAAAGTACATGGCGGTGAAGAATTCTTTGCAGTTCCCTGTTTAAATGATGGTGATGCTTGGTGCAACACAGTAAGTAATTGGATTACTGAATGGGTAGCTGTCGAAAAGACCAATGTATAAATGGCAATTTCAGCCGAAGAACTAGGAACTGAAGATATAAAAAAACTCCTTATAAAACAGGCTGCTCCAGCTTCTATTGGGATTTTATTCATGTCCGTCAATATACTAGTAGATACTATATTTGTCGGACAATGGATTGGTTCACTTGCCATCGCGGCTGTAACTGTTGTCTTACCAATAACATTCTTTATTTCATCATTAGGAATGGCTATAGGTATAGGCGGCGGGTCTGTTCTTTCTAGGGCTCTTGGTGCTAAAAACACAGAAAAAGCAAAAGTCACTTTTGCCAACCAAATTATGATGACCTTTTTTTTGGCGTCACTTTTTGTACTATTGGGAATTTTTTTTAGTGCTGATATGTTACTGCTTTTTGGTGCAAAGGGCCCCATAATAAAACCCGCAACTGAATTCTTCACCCCAATTATTATTTCCGTTCCTTTCCTAGCACTTTGTATGATGGGAAACAATATTATAAGGGCGGAGGGCAAGGCTAAATTTGCTATGGTGGCCATGATTATTCCCGCTTTTGTCAATATTATACTAGACATTTTTTTTATAAAAGGGATGGGATGGGGGATGTTTGGCGCAGCTTTAGCTACGTCTATTTCTTATTTTATGTGCTTTCTTTTTGTTCTATGGTTTTTTGTGTACAAAAGCGAATTAAGACTGAAAGCAAGACATTTTAAATTACACCTACCTATAATAAAAGAGATTACCGAACTGAGTTTTGTTACTTTTTCAAGACAAGGCGTAGTGAGTATTTTAGCAATCATACTCAATCATACTTTATACTCCTATGGGGGGGAACATTCCATCGCCGTTTACGGGATAATTAGTAGAATGTTAATGTTTGCTCTATTTCCTATTCTCGGAATCACACAAGGGTTTATTCCAATTGCCGGTTATAATCACGGAGCTCAAAATTACAAAAGGGTCAAGGAAAGCATCCAAATTTCCATTAAATATGCAGCGCTGTTAGCGTCGCTAATTTTTGTTTTTATCCTTTATTATGCAACGCCTATTGTATCGGTTTTTACTACCGATCCAAAAGTAATTGCAGAGACACCGGATGCCTTACGTTGGGTGTTTGCCGCTTCTCCTATTATTGCTATACAATTAATTGGAGCTGCCTATTTTCAAGCGGCAGGAAACGCTAAGAAAGCGTTGTTGCTGACTCTTAGTAAGCAGGGCTTTTTCTTAATTCCATTAGTACTCCTGCTACCTAATTTTTTCGGTATTTTTGGAGTCTGGGTCGCCTTCCCTATTGCTGATGTGCTGTCAACCCTACTAACGGGTTATTTCCTAAGAAAAGAGATGACCACAAAATTGATTAAAACTGCCGATGAACCATTGTAAGAATCTCAACTTACTATATCTTACCTTTACAATTCCTTACTTAAATGGTGGTTATACCAAGTCCAAACAGAGGAATTGGATTACTAAATGAGTGACTCTCGAAAAAAAACACATAAATGGCAATAACTGACGAAGAACTTGGAACCACAGACATAAAAAAACTATTGATAAAACAGGCAGCGCCTGCCTCTATCGGGATTTTGTTCATGTCACTAAATATCCTTATTGATACTATATTTGTGGGACAATGGATCGGCTCACTCGCTATTGCAGTCGTAACGGTAGTTTTTCCAATAACGTTCCTAATATCATCATTGGGAATGGCTATAGGTGTGGGGGGTGGTTCCGTTCTTTCGCGCGCTTTAGGTGCAAAAAATCGTAAAAAAGCAAAACTTACTTTTGCCAATCAAATTATGATGACCTTCCTTTTAGCATCCATTTTTGTGATTTTAGGATTCTTTTTTAGTAGAGAATTGTTGCTTTTTTATGGAGCTAAAGGAGATATTATGGCACCCGCGACCATATTCCTATCCCCTATTATAGTTTCAGTACCATTCCTTGCCCTTAGCATGATGGGAAATAACATTATTAGAGCAGAGGGACAAGCCACATATGCAATGGTGTCGATGATTATTCCAGCTCTAGTAAATATTGCATTGGATGTTGTATTTATCAAACTAATGGATTTAGGGCTATATGGAGCAGCTCTTGCGACGGGCATTTCCTATTTTACGTGTTTTCTTTTTATTCTTTGGTACTTTATATATAAAACCGAGTTAAAGATTCAAGCGAGGGATTTTAAATTCAATTTACCTATTATCAAAGAAATCACCTCACTTAGCTTTGTCTCTTTTTCTAGACAAGGGGTAGTAAGTATTTTAGCTATTATTCTCAATCATACTTTATACTCTTATGGTGGCGAGAACTCTATTATTGTTTACGGAATCATCAGTAAGACACTAATCTTTGCCCTCTTCCCCGTTCTTGGAATAACGCAAGGATTCATTCCAATTGCCGGTTATAATTATGGAGCTGAAAAATATGACAGAGTAAAAGAAAGCATCCAAATTTCAATTAAATATGCAGCGCTATTAGCATCATTGATTTTTATAATTATACTCTATTACGCTTCACCTATAATTGCCATTTTCACTACTAATGAAAAGATAATTGCAGAAGCACCAAGCGCGTTGCGTTGGGTATTTGCCGCTTCTCCTGTAATAGCAGTCCAACTAATTGGAGCAGCTTATTTTCAAGCAGCGGGAAAGGCTAAAAAAGCGTTATTGCTAACACTAAGTAAACAAGGCTTTTTCTTAATTCCATTAGTACTCATACTACCGAATTTTTTCGGTATTTTTGGGGTGTGGGTTGCCTTCCCTATTGCTGATGTATTATCAACATTACTAACAGCTTATTTTCTAAAAAAAGAAATGACTACAAAATTGATTCAAACTACCGATGGACTATTATAACTACCTCAAATCCCTACACCTCATCTTTGTAATTACATGGTTTGCAGGTTTATTTTATATTGTACGCTTGTTTGTGTACCAAATTGAAGCTGCCCAAAAACCATCGCCAGAAAAAGAAATTTTACAAGCGCAGTATAAAATAATGACCTACCGCCTTTGGTACATTATCACATGGCCTTCTGCTATATTGGCAAGTATTTTTGCGTATTGGATGCTGTTTTTTACTCCGGTAGGTAAAGCTTGGCTACAAATGCCTTGGATGCATGTAAAACTTGGCTTTGTATTTGCATTGTATTTATACCACGGGAAATGCCAACAAATTTTCAATCAATTACAAAACGACCAAATTAAATACACTACCAATTTTATGCGCTTATGGAACGAAGGAGCTACCATCATTCTTTTTGCGGTAGTCTTTTTAGTTATTCTTAAAAATGCCGTCAATTGGATTTATGGAGTTATTGGAATTTTTATATTCGCACTGACAATCATGCTAGGTTTTAAGTTTTACAAAAGGATACGAGAAAAAAGTAATTAGCATCTAGTTATTAGCTTTAACGCTTTGAACTAATCACTATTCACTAATCATTAAAAAATGCTAAAAGGCTTTAAAATATCGATGTTATCATTACGAATTCGGATTTTCCTTTCGATGATCGTATTGATAGTGGTAGCCTCTGTACTACTCGCCTCCATTTCCATCATCCAGTTTAAAAACGAAGCCAAAGAGTACCATCAGGAACGTCTGGAACGCAAAGAAAATGCGGTCCGGGAACACATCAATTATGTGCTTTCAACAACGACCTATCCGCTGACAACCGAAAATTTAGATTTAATTTTTAAGGATAAAATTCACGAACTGGCGCACATACATAACATTGAAATAAACATTTACGGATTGGACGGGGATTTATTAAAGTCCTCCAAGGAATCGTTTTCAGTTGATAAGGTTTCGCCTCCGATTCCCAAATATATTTTAAAACTGGTCCGTTCCTCAATTGAGAAAAGATATGTAGACATCAGGACCGTGAATGGTGTTAAAAATCGATCCTCTTTTACCCAAATAAAAGACGACAAATTCAAGCCTTTGGGCGTTTTGAATCTGCCATACCTAGAAGACGACGGTTTTTATGACAAGGAATTAAACAGTTTTCTGATCCGTTTAGGACAGGTCTATTCCTTTATGCTGATTGTGGCTTTTGCATTAGCCTACTTTCTTGCCACATACATTACAAAATCCTTGAAGACCATTTCTGACCGCTTAAACGAAACCAGTTTGAAGCAAAAAAACAAAAAAATCGTGTTAGAAGCCAGCAGCAAAGAAATTAACCTATTGATCAACGCTTACAACAGAATGGTGGACGAACTTGAAATCAGCGCCGTAAAACTGGCGCAAAGCGAAAGAGAAGAGGCTTGGCAAGAAATGGCAAAGCAAGTGGCCCATGAAATTAAAAACCCTTTGACTCCAATGCGTTTAACCGTACAGAGTTTCCAAAGAAAATTTAACCCGAATGACCCGGAAATAAAACAAAAAATGGACGATTACTCGGAAACATTGATTCAGCAAATAGACACTATGAATTCTGTCGCCTCCGCTTTTTCAAATTTCG
>JBLIHD010000176.1:0-4582 GCA_047636335.1 Flavobacterium sp. | reverse complement strand
GCTTTATATTGGAGGTTTTTTGTTGGTCGGCTGTAACTCCAAAACCAAGGAAACAAAAGCAGAAGTGCCAGCTGTTGTCGAAAAGGCCATAATCAGCTTGCCAATAAAACAGGACAATACAGCCGCAAAAATTCTGACCAAAAAAGAAGTGCCTGTTTTGTGCTACCACAACATTAAGAATTTTGATGCTAGTGCTGGTCCCATGACCAAAGTCTACTCGGTAAAACCGACGGACTTTGCAGCGCAAATGAAAGCCCTATCTGATGCCGGTTATCATACTATTTTACCGAATCAGTTACGCGAGTATTTGTTGCATGACGCCCCGCTGCCTGCAAAACCGATCATGATCACTTTTGACGATACTCGAGGGGAGCAATTTAGCCTTGGTGCCGCCGAAATGAATAAATACGGTTTCAAAGGAGTTTTCTTTGTAATGACAGTTTCAATCAACCGACCTAACTATTTGACATCAGGTCAAATTAAAAATTTATCCGATAGCGGAAATGTTATCGCAGCCCATACCTGGGATCATCATATGGTGACGAAATATGCGGGAGACGACTGGAACATCCAACTGGTAAAGCCTAAGAAAAAACTGGAAGACGTCAGCAAAAAACCCGTTGATTACTTTGCCTATCCTTTTGGTTTATGGAACAAAGAAGCCATTACCAAAGTAAAACAAAGTGGCTACCAAATGGCATTCATCCTGTCCACCAAGAGAGATTCAGTTGAACCCCTTTATACCATCAGACGAATAATAGTCTCCGGTACCTGGTCAACTGAAGGAGTGATGCGTTCTATCGAATCGTCCTTTAACAAATAGGAAATCCAGATTTTTGGAACTTGTAACTTTTCATTTCGGGGGAAATCGTTCGCACTACTTGTTAAAAGTTAATTACAGCCAACGGCTTGGCATAAACCTCCATTCACGGTTTCCCCACTCCGTTGCCAATAAGAAAACCGAAATCACAAACGAGCGATCGCCTTCGGATTTTAAAGACAATAAAGAGCAATCACATAAAAAAGCAGCCCAGTTTCAATGAAACCGAGCTGCTTTTTTTCTTCTAAATGTGCTTACCGTTATTTAGTGGTCAGCCAACCTTGCGGATTCGTATAAGAGGTGTTTTGCAATAGCAAAAATTTGATTACCGTTTTACCGGTATCACCGTTAGTTCTCACCCTTCCCAAAGTCTGTTTTATACTTACCTTGTCTCCTTTGTTAACGGATACGGAACTCAAGTTTTGATAAATTGTGAAATAATCACCGTGCTGGATCATCACCGCTTTATTGACTGGGGATAAAATCATGACACTGGCCACTTCCCCTCCAAACACGGCTCTCGCCGCAGCACCTTCATTGGTTGTGATTTCTACCCCACTATTATGAATCACTAAAGTATTATAAATAGGATGGGCCTGGTCTCCGTATCCCAATGAAATAAATCCTTTTTCGACAGGCCAAGGTAAACTCCCTCTATTTGACCTGAAATTATCCGCTATTAATTTTGCCTCAGGGGTCAGTTCAATTCTTGATGACGATACAGGCTCTTTGGCGACTGCAGCGGCAACCTCCTTAGGGCTTGCATTAGCATTTTTTGCTAGGGCTCTCGCTTTGGCTTTCTCCAATGCCGCTTTTCTATTTGCTTCAGCAATGGCTTCACGAATCAAACGATCGATCTGTTTGTCAATGGTCTTTGACTCCCTTTGTTTTTTTCTGATATCAGATACAATTCTGTTTTTGTCTTTTTTAATGGAATTTACCAGTTTTTCCTGTTCTTGCTTTTCCTTTATCAAGCCGATTTTTTCTTTTTCGTTTTCGGCAATCAATTTTTGTTTGGCAATTTTTTGGGTATTTAATTTGTTGTTGTAATTGACCAGTTCAACGGATTTAGATTTTATCTCTTCTCCCTGGTTTTTTCTGAAACTGGTATATTGCTTTAAGTATTGCGCTCTTTTATAGGCCTGCAAAAAATTGTCAGAGGACAGTATAAACATCGCCCGGCTCTGTTCTGAACGGCTTTTATAAGATTTGACGATCATCTTTGCATAATCTTCCTTAAGAACTGCCAGTTCTTTGCTAAGCTTATTGATTTTCATCTGATTAATATACATGTCATTCGCCAAATATTTAGCCTGCTTTTCAGTAGTATTAATCAAGATTTCCTTCAATCTTATCTTGTTTTTTTGAATCATGAACACGTTCATCGCCGACTTCTCCTTAGACTTCACGGACTGCAACAACTTCTCGTTATCCCTGATTTCCTTTTGGATTTGGGCTTTGCGTTGTTCTAATTTTTCTTGTTGGGAAGACTGACTCCAGAGGACAGAAGTCATGCATATAAATAGTAGGCTTACGAGAAATTTTGGCATCTTAAAAATTTATTTGTGCAAATTTACTTAATTATAATTCTATTGTAACCATTTGGAACACTATAAGGAAAAGAAAGTTCTTCATTGAATGTTATGGTATCGTATTCCAAATTAATTTCAGATTTCCCGTTTTTTTGGTATGTATTAATAACGACAGTGGCTGGCAAAATCGCTTTTTTATATTCTTTAATGTAAGTATAGGCCACCTGAATCATTCTTCCCTCCGCCGTTTGTGTGATTTCCTGTCTGTTGACACTAAAATCAGTAGGATTTATGTAGAAAGTCTTTTTTGTGTTATCATTTGCCAAATCATCAAGGCGGTACAATTTCTCCACCAATGACTCGGTGTATTTCCCTTTTTTCAAATCATCCAAAGCTTCACCCAACAGCATATTTTGGATCTTATTGAAATCCAAATCAGTTCCCAGCCATTGACTCAAAGCGCTAAAATCTCCTTCAAAATAGGTTCCTTTTATTTTTTCATAATAGCTCACTGAAGTTGGTGTTATAGATGCTTTGGCCATTGTAATCCCCAAAAAACGAATGCTCACCAGTATCTGTTCGTCTTTCTTTATTCTTATTTCTGCAGTTACATTCTGGGACTGTCTGTCATCGGAATATTTTGCGCTTGCTTTTATATATAGCGTCGAAAAATCACTCTTGTTGTCGTAATGGTTTGCTATTATGTTCTTTGCTTTCATGTAAGTCACTGGAGTTTTCGCTCCGACCACAACGGCTTTCGACTTGCAAGAGACCATCAAAACCACCACTAATACTGCTAAAACTTTATTCATTTGAATTTTATTTTTTTAATAATTGATTGGCTTTAGAGAAATAGAAATCCTTTTTCTTTGAATCTCCCAAACCATTGTAGGCTTCGCCAAGTTGAATATTGAAATTGGTTTCCAATGGAAGGTCGTCAACCAGATAATCTAATCCCATTTCTAATACGTCTTTCGCCTTTTTAAATTGTGTCAATTGATTGCATCCCAAACCGGCATAGTAATAAAACTGCGGTTGGCTAGGGAAAACATCAATCATTTCGACAGCGTTTTTCGTTAGCTTTTCAAACTGCTTGGTTTCGGTGTATGCTTGAAGCAAAAGTAAATTGGTTTCGATATCCACACCTGAACCCTTTTTATTTGCCAGCTCGTAATACCTTACTGCTGAATCCCATTGTTTTTTTGTCTGATAAAACTTTCCTATTTCTTTTGCCACATTTACATCCGGGTCATTGTCAAAATAGCCGATGGCGTTTTCCAAATCGGTCGCAAACTGTGGATTTACATTAACGAAAATCAGAAACTCATTCAGCATCCGGTGCTTTATTTTAGAATCTACTTTAGCACTGCCCAAAGCCATATTCATCGCTTTAGCAGCCTTTGCCCCGTCATTATTGTCCAAATGGGTTTTAAACAAACTTACCTGGGCCCATTCGGAAGTTGGGATTGCTAATTCCAGTTTACGTGCTGTTTCCAATACTTTGTCCGTTTCGTTATTCTTCGAGTACAAGAAGATCAGCGAAAGGTAATTGGACTCCTCTTTGGGGTTAGCCTGGATTTGCGCCAACAAATTTGACATTTCTGTGTTCTGGTATTTCCCCTGCGATAATATCTGTGTTTTATACGCTTCCCTCCTGTCCGTTTTCCCTGAAGTTCCGTTGAGCTCATTGATGAGAGCCAAGGCTTTATCATATTGACTTGTACTCATGTAAAGCGACGTCAAATCTTCTTTGAATTTTGCGTCGAAGGGTATTAATTTATTGATAACATATATCGCGCCATTAAAATCCTTGGTTGCATAATTCACGTCATACATCCCAACCCAAAACCATTTGTTTGTTGGGTCGATCTGTGTTGCATGTTGAAATGAGGAGTAGGCATTTTTATAGTCTTTTAATGCCAAATAGTTTTTCCCCAATTCAAAATGAATCGTGGCATTTTCAGGCTCGAGTTCTAAACATTGTTCTAAAGCAACAATCGCCTTATCGTAATTTTCGATTCCTTTTTGCTTAAGTGACTCAAAGAAATAATCTTGGAATTTATTTACCTCTTGCTTAATTTCCTCTGGTTCTGTTTGTGCCAATAGCAATGCTGAATTGCTTAGCAAAACGAGGAATAGAATTAATAAACGCGCTTTTTTCATTGAGTCCTTTATCATAGAAACGAAACAATTTAAAACTTGTTATGCTTTACTACATTTTTAACTTCTA
>JBLIHD010000175.1:0-4627 GCA_047636335.1 Flavobacterium sp. | reverse complement strand
GGAAGTCCAAGTTGGAAGTCAAAATAACTTGTTGTATTGCTGGAACCGATAGGCCATAGCCTTGCATCTTTACTGCGTCAAGGTTTACCTGAATTTCGCGTTCCTGCCCACCTATAATATTGATTTTGGCGACCCCTTCAACACGAGATAAAACAGGAGCTATTTTTTTATCGATCAAATCATAAAAGGCGGCTTCATCCATCTTTCCATAGGCACCGATAGTCATAATTGGCAAGTCACTCAAAGAGAATTTGGTAAGTGATGGAGCTTCAGCATCACTTGGTAAATCGCTAATTAAGGCATTAACTTTTCTTTGCGCATCATTCATCGAAACATCAATTTCTGCATCTGAAGTCAATGTAATCGATACGACCGATAAGCTTTCGAATGATTTAGAATCAATCTTTTTGATGTTTTCTATGGAGGCTATCCCATCTTCGATTTTTTTAGTAACGGTGTTTTCTATCTCACTAGGAGAAGCTCCAGGATATATTGTAGAAATGGTAATTACATTTTGTTCGAATTTAGGTATCAATTCGTAGCCCAATTGGCTATAACTAAAGAGCCCTCCCAGCGTGAGGATTGTAAATAACACAATCACTAACGACGGACGTTTTATGGATATTTCTGCTAATTTCATATGTTTAATTGTAAGTCGTGAAATGAATTTAAGATTTTAAACTCATCGTTTAAAATTATTTTATTATATCCACTTTATTTCCGTCTTGCAGATTGATTTGTCCAGTAACGATGACACTTTCTCCATCTGATAGTCCGTTTATTATCTCTACTTTGTTACCCATAATCCTTCCTGCAGTTACGGTTTTTAACCTGGCGATTCCGTTCTCAGCCACAAAAATCTGATTGCTGCTGACACTTCCAACAAACGCATTTCGGGGTATAACCATCATCGATTTCTTTTGCTGTTTGGAGGCGAATAGAGCCGTTCCGTACATTCCTGCTTTCAAATCATTTGATGATGTGTTCATAATTTCTATTTCTACTGGAAAATTCAAAGTTGAATCTGCTTTTAGAGCGATGAAAGTAATTTTTCCAGTAAAGTTGACATCGGGATAAACACTCGCGGTAACGTTAACTGGACTTCCCAATTTTAAAGTAGCAACCTGGCTTTCGTCAACTGTAACGGTCAACTTTAATGAGGAAACATTTACAATTTCAAACATCGCCGTAACAGGCATTGCAGTCAGCATAGAGCCTGGTTCAATAAATCTTTTGTTAATAAATCCTTTTATGGGTGCTGTTATTCTGGTGTCGCCTACGTTAATATTAGCTTGTTTTAAGTTAGAGCCTGCACTAGTTAAAGCTAATTTTGCTTGGTCTAATTGCTGTTTGGTAACTCCTCCTGACTTAAACGCATTTTCATATCTGGCATAATCCGTTTGGGCGTTATTATAAATCGCTTTAGCGGTCTGCGCATTCACATTTATAACATCACTTCTAACAATGACTAATGTTTGACCTACGTTTACATAATCCCCTTCGTTAACTAGGACGCTAATCACTTTTCCCGATTTTTCCGCTGAAAAAGTCAACTCTTGTGTCGGTTCAAAAGTTCCATTTACTGAAAAATCTAAAGTGACCTCTTCTGTTTGTACAGGTTTTATTTTAACACTTATACTTGCGTTTTTTTCTGCAACTATAGCTGTTTTTGCTTCATTCGCTTTTTTATTATTGATTAAAGTGAAAGCGATAAGCCCTAAAGAACCGATTATTACTGCTGCTATTGTTATGTTTTTTTTCATTTTATTATTTGTTTATGAGTGTTCTTAGTTGGCCTTTTGATTTAATTAATTGTATTTCTGCCAACTTGTAATCTAATATGGCAGATATGTAGTTGTTCTGTGCTTCAGTATGGGCGTTTTCTGCATCCAATAGATCTGTCAAAGAAGCTAAGCCTTGTAGATAATTGTTTTTAGTGTTACTTAAAACATCTTTTGCTAACTGTGCGTTCCCTTTTTGGTTTTGAATGATTATGATGCTATTATCAATTTGTGTTTTAGCATTTGCATAAGCTAAATCAAGAGACAATTTGGTATCTTTTAAATCTTCTTTGATAGATCGTAATTCGACATCGGCTTGACCTACTTTCGCGCTAGTTTCAAACCCTGAGAAAATCGGCACTTTTAAATTCAAGCCCACAGAAGAAAAATCGGACCAAAAAACTCCGTCGGCTGGTTTTCCTCCCCATGGCATTTGTGGACCTTGACCTATATAGTTGTAGCCCGCCGATAGTGACAGTGTAGGATAGTAAGTTGCAATCACTGATTTTTTTTGAAATTCCAATAGTTGTTCTTGTTTTTTCATAAGCAAAAACTCCGTTCTTGTTTCGGTGTTCGGAGCTTGTGAGAAAGCTTGGGAACTAACCTCAAATGCCGCTTGAGGGATTTCAATTTTAGTGTCTATAGGCATTCCCATGTAGAATTTCAGCGCATTTTCTTGAATTTGTACCCCATTGATAACCTGTTGGCGTTGGGTAGCAATGTTTGAAATTTTTACTACAATTCGATCCAAATCAATCTTTTTGGCCAGTCCGTTGTCAAACTGTCCTTTGATAATGTTTTTTACTTTGGTGGTATTAATATAGGTGCTGTCTAAAACGCTTAGATTTTTTCGTTGAACATAAACCTGGTAGTAGTTGTTCGCTACCCTTTCGATTACTTGTTCTTCAGTCAATTGCTGGTTGATTTGATAAAACTCTCTGGTTGATTTTGCCGCTTTCAAACCGGTGAATACGGACTGGTCAAAAAGGGTTTGTGTTAAGGAAAGTCCTGCAATTGAGCTCCATTTTTGACCAAAAGTAGCTTGAATTATGGTTCCTGGTTCTCCGCCAAATGAGCCAGCATCAAGAAATGTGGTTTGTAAGACAGGATTGTATGTTAAATTTCCATTCGCGGATATTTTTGGTAGTGCCCTAGAGCGGACTTCCTGAATTTGGTACTCGCTATTTTCTACTTTTAATCTTGCTTTTGTGGCAGCTGCTTTGTTTTCTAAAGCATAGCTAATCGCGTCTTGTAGTGTTAGCGATTTAATTTCTTGCGATTTTGCGGTTATTGCAAATATCAAGAACGCCATGAAAATTAATTTCTTCATTATGTGTAAGGGTTTTGTAAGTGTTTTTCAAGTTCTTTAATTCCGGCTGGAGTCGCCATGGCTCTTGTGTGGTATTCTAGTGCTTCAAGTTCTAATTTTTGTGCTTCTTTTTCAGAGCTGGTGTTTTCATTAATGTTAAATATCAATGCATAATAAAACTTCACATAAGTGTCGATATCTAAATCTGTTCTGTAAAGTCCGTTTCCTATTCCTTTTAAAATGTTTTGTCTAAACCACATGGAACATTCGTTTATCTCTCGTAACATCACTTTTTCATAAATCGCTGGATAATGTCTTTTTAATTGATAGATCGGGGAGCTGTCAGCAGATGATTTAAACATTTCGCCGAACATTTTTCTTATTCTAAAGTTTTCTTCTATAGCAGTGTGATTCATTTTTAAAATAGTGTCGATTGTTTCGTGCAATTCTCTATGAATTAAAGCAGTGCTTTCTTCTACTAGCAATTCTTTGTTAGAAAAGTATTTGTAAATCGTTTTTTTTGAAATGCACATTTCGTTGGCAATATCGTCCATTGTGATACTCTTAAAACCTAGTTTTAGGAACATGTCGCTTGCTTTTGTAATTATTTTTTCTTTCATGTTTTGCTGTTTTTTTTTAAACTGAAAACTCTAAATTGGCAATAAGTTTTATTTCTTGACCTAAGGACAATCCTCCTGTTAGATTGTTGGAGTTTGAGGTCAGTCCAAAATCTTTCCGATTTATTTCTCCGACCACCTCAAATACCGCCTTTTCGACTCCCTCATAGGTTCTTATTCCGATAAACTCGGTATCGAACTCCACCACTTTTGTTATGTTATGGATGGTTAATTCCCCTTTTAGAAAGTTGATATTGTTATTTATTTTTTGGAATGAAGTCGATTTAAAATTGATATATGGAAACTCGTTTATATGAAGAAAGTCATTGACTATTAAATGGGTGTCCGTTTGCTCCAGTTTGGTACTGGTATTATTTACATCTACGCAAAATTCAATAGATGCATCTTCTACAGAATCTTCATGAATGTTTATGTGCCCTTTAAACTTATTAATCGATCCTGCTATGTATGCGATTATAGAATGTCTTGCCTTAATTAGAACGTCAGATTGATTAGAATCAATTGCCCATTTTGTTGCTGATATTGGAAGAGTAGTATTCATCGTTTTAATGCCAAAGGTTAATTTCGAGTGCAAATGTAACACGGAAACTTTGAATACTAGAATAGTTTCCGCTGTATTTTTTGACATTTAACATTTCATTAAGGAATGGTGTTTGGAATCACGGCCGAATGCATTAAATTAGCCAAAAATTTACTTTTATGCATGCCATTAATCAGTATCAGGATTTCTTCATTACCTATTTAGAAAATCAACTCATCACTAAAGAACCGAAAAACCTGTACGAGCCCATTTCCTATATTTTGGCTTTAGGCGGCAAGCGGATGCGGCCGGTTTTGACCTTGATGACAGCAGAAGTGTTTAATGGAGATTATAAAGATGCGCTGCCCGCAGCCATGGC
>JBLIHD010000174.1:0-4628 GCA_047636335.1 Flavobacterium sp. | reverse complement strand
ATTCAACCGATTTTGAAGGTAAGTTTGAATTCAGACCTTTAGAACCAGGATACGGATTGACCGTTGGTAATGCACTTAGAAGAGTTTTGCTTTCAGCATTAGAAGGTTATGCAATTACATCTGTTCGCATAGAAGGTGTAGATCATGAGTTTTCTACTATCTCAGGAGTTGTTGAAGACGTTACCGAAATTATTCTTAATCTAAAACAAGTACGTTTCAAACGTCAAATTGAAGATATAGATAATGAAGCAGTTACTATTTCTGTTTCAGGTAAGGATCAATTAACAGCTGGAGATTTTCAAAAATTTATTTCAGGTTTCCAAGTTCTTAATCCAGAGCTTGTTATCTGTAATCTTGACCCGAAAATCAAATTGAACTTCGATTTAACAATCGAAAAAGGTAGGGGATATGTTCCTGCTGAAGAGAACAAAAAGCAGAATGCTGCAATTGGAACCATATTTACAGATTCAATTTTTACTCCGGTAAAGAATGTAAAATATGCAATTGAAAACTTCCGTGTAGAGCAAAAGACAGATTATGAGAAATTAGTTTTTGAAATAAAGACTGATGGTTCAATAAATCCTAAAGATGCGCTTACTGAAGCTGCCAAAGTTTTAATTCACCATTTCATGTTGTTCTCTGACGAAAGAATTACACTTGAGGCTGATGAAATCGCACAAACGGAATCGTATGATGAGGAATCATTACATATGAGACAATTGCTTAAAACTAAGCTTGTTGATATGGATTTGTCTGTAAGAGCATTAAATTGTTTGAAAGCGGCGGAAGTTGATACACTTGGTGATTTAGTATCGTTCAATAAAAATGACCTAATGAAATTCCGTAATTTTGGAAAGAAATCTTTAACTGAGCTAGATGAACTAGTTGCAATTAAAAATTTAAACTTCGGAATGGATTTAGCAAAATACAAACTAGATAAAGAATAATTTACTTCATATTTTGCTCTCCATAATGGATTGTAGCAAGATGAAGTTAAAATAAATTGGTCATGAGACACGGAAAAAAATTCAATCACCTTAGCAGACAGACTGCGCATAGAAAATCTATGTTGGCTAATATGGCTTGTTCTCTTATCGAGCACAAACGTATTAACACTACTGTAGCTAAAGCAAAAGCGCTTAAACAATTCGTTGAGCCATTAATAACAAAATCGAAAACTGATACGACTCACAATCGTCGTATTTGTTTTGCTTACCTACGTAGCAAATATGCGGTAACTGACTTGTTCAGAGACGTGGCTGCTAAAGTGGGAGACCGTCCAGGTGGATACACTCGTATCATTAAAGTTGGAAATCGTTTGGGAGATAATGCTGATATGGCAATGATCGAGCTTGTAGATTTCAATGAACTTTACAATGGTGGTAAAAAAGAAGTTAAAAAAGCAAAAAGCCGTCGTGGTGGAAAATCAAAGAAAGCAGATGAAGCTACCGAAGCTGCTGCCGCTGAAACTGAACCAACCACTGACGCAGCTGAATAATTATGAAAATAATCATTCAATAAAAATCAAGGATAAGCTATTTATAGTTTATCCTTTTTTTTTGTTTCTTTTTTGCCAAGTGAATGTTGGGCTTTGTCCATAACGTTTCTGCTTTTCACAATATAGTTTATTTTATAAAGTTTAAAGTAGACGGATGGCCGCTGGAGATGTGTGGTGATCATTGCTAGGTTGGAGGGGTTTATTTTTATAATAAATTTTAAAAGTTTGTTTCCATTGCATTAAAGAATTAAATTTGCACAATATTTAACTACAAATGAATCTAGCTTTGCAAGTTTCTAGAGGTTATTAATATATAAACAGAAATCATCGAATGAAATATACTACAAGACAAAGCGCTATACTTTTATTAAGTGATGGCACTATTTTTCACGGGAAATCGATTGGAATCAGCGGAACTACTTTTGGTGAAGTTTGTTTCAATACAGGCATGACCGGTTATCAGGAAATTTTTACTGACCCATCTTATTTCGGACAAATAATGGTTGCCACCAATGCCCATATTGGAAATTACGGTGTCAATGAAAAGGAAGTGGAATCTTCGAGCATTAAAATCTCCGGATTGGTTTGTAAGAATTTCAGTTTCAATTATTCCCGTGCCGATGCGTCAGAAAGTTTAGAAGATTACTTCATCAAAGAAAACCTGATTTGTATCTCCGATGTAGATACAAGAGCATTGGTTAGTTACATAAGGGACAATGGCGCAATGAATGCCGTGATTTGTACGGATGGTTCTGCTATAGAAGAATTAAAAGTGGCTTTGTCAAATGTACCGGAGATGAAAGGATTAGAATTGGCGTCAAAAGTTTCTACTAAAGAGCCGTATTTTTACGGAGAAGAGGACGCTACTTATAAGATTTCCGCTTTAGATTTAGGGATCAAAACAAATATTTTGCGTAATCTTGCAAAAAGAGATTGCTACATCAAAGTTTTTCCTTTCGATTCATCTTATCAGGATCTTAAGTCATTTAATCCGGACGGTTATTTCTTGTCAAACGGACCCGGTGACCCTGAGCCTTTATCAAGTGCTATTCAGCTGGCTAAGGAAGTGATAGAAGAAGACAAACCATTATTTGGTATTTGTTTGGGACATCAAGTTATTGGCTTGGCAAACGGAGTTTCGACTTACAAAATGTTCAACGGACATAGGGGAATAAACCATCCTGTAAAAAACCTTATTACTGGAAAGGGAGAAATCACTTCGCAAAATCATGGTTTTGCTGTAAACAAGGAAGAATTGGACAGGAATCCAGACTTAGAGATAACACATCTTCATCTTAACGATGGAACTGTTGCTGGTATGCGAATGAAAAACAAAAATTGTTTCTCTGTCCAATATCACCCGGAAGCAAGTCCCGGTCCTCATGATTCTTCCTATTTATTTGATCAATTTATAGAAAATATAAAAGTATAAAAAGTTGTAGTTGTTAGCTATAGGCATAATGAGAGATAATACTTGTGGTCTGACTTTTTCATAAAGTCAGGCCTTTTTTTATTGAAATATAAGTCTGTATATTTTTTTTTTCGTTTTAGTAGTTTTAAATACTATCGTACGTATATTATTGTTCCTTGATAACTTACGAATCATCTATCTGATTTATTGGCATTATATCTTTGTTGCATTGCAAGATATTTATATTGGAAATTATTCATCTGCTACTGATTGTTTTGTCAGAAACATAGTATAAGACGGATGTATTTTATTGTTGCTGACGTTTTAAAGCCATATCTTTAACGAAACGAAAAAAAAAATAAACTATGAAAAAGATAATTTTATTTTGTTTAGTGATTAATTATACCATTGTTTTGGGTCAGCAAAGAGGTATTTGGGTGACGAATAGAGCGGTAGAAAAAACATATGATGGTACTGTTTATTTGTTTTCTGATTGGGAAGGTCAAAATACGGTTTATGATACGGACAATCAGAATTTTGTTTTGCAAAACTTGAATTATAATATTCTTACAAAAATGCTTGAAACTAAACGTGGGAAAGATTCGTTATTTGTATTGGAAGCTAAGAAAGTAAACTTTGTAGATCACGCTTCAAAAATATATAGGTTTTATAATATTAGAGGAACTCGAGAGCTCTTTCAAGAGCTTTATGTTTCTGATAATGTCAAGTTTCTCAAAGGATTCAATACAGCCGTTAAAGAAGGCGTTATAAATCCTTTAACTCAAGTTTATCTCCAAAACGAAAAAGTGTATATCGAGGAGAAATATTATATAAAAGTTAAGAGTGGAAATTTCAATGAATTTAAATTAAAGAAACGTTCTGTTTTAAAATTAATGGGAGACAAAGGATCTCAAATTAAACAATATGCTTCCTCGGAAAAAATAAGTTATAAATCTGAAGAAGACTTAGTGAAGATCTTTGTGTACTACGATACGTTATAGGGTTGGAGTATTGTTCGCACTTGTTGCACTTAATTTATAGAAAACATAAAAGAGTTAAATTAAATAGCTGCCTTAATAGGCGGTATATGCTAAAATTTTGGGTCTGACTTTTTACTAAAGTCAGGCCCTTTTTTATAAACTCTTGACATCTTACATTCCAAAAGGATAGGTTGCTGGTATTTGTCTACCGTCTGGTTTAATGTGCAGCGGATGTAACGCAGTTGTTTTGTCAATATATACGAAAGCATCATATCTCTTTGGTAGAATGGTAGGGACATAATTGCCATATCGTTCGTACTCCGGATTGTAAACTACACCAATTGCCCGATGGGGGATATAGTCCGAAAGGCATTTTTCTTTTCTAATGTTATTCATTAATAATAGCCTGTTGTCACCATTACTGGCAATATGAAATTTATGTTCCCAACTTCCTTCCGCTGCTTCGGGCACTTTTATTTTTCTCATGTCATCTCCCCAATTTCTCCCTGCTACGACACTTCCTTTGTATGAGCCAAAACCTATTGCTATAATTCCGTCAATGGCGTATTTCTCTCTCAGCAACTGTCCCACGTTTACCATCCCTTCTGATGTCATATCGGTTGCTCGCGCATCGCCAATATGTGTATTGTGTTCCCAAACGATTACCTTCGACTCCTTACCGTGGAATTTCACGAGTCTTTCAATAGTGGAAACCATGTGCTCATCACGGATGTTCCAG
>JBLIHD010000173.1:0-4657 GCA_047636335.1 Flavobacterium sp. | reverse complement strand
TAAAAATGAATTTAAAAATCAGTTCACAAGAACTTGTTTTTTTTACTAAAGGGGATGATGTCGCCATTATAAACAAGGTTATGCAATATGTCCAGAATAATGAAACAACAAAAAAATTAAAGATCGTCAACATAAAGAGCGAAGGAGAGAACAACGATCTGCTTATCAAAGATCTTAGGGTGCTTGATCGTGCCTATCCGGAGATTGACATTGAATTCATAGAATTACCTGGTGTTTTTGGCCCTACAATCATCGATGAATTATCCGAGAAATGGAATATTCCAAAAAATTTCATGTTCATCGGTTCACCTGGAGATCGATTTTCATATCGAGTCGCGGAATTAGGTGGTGTTCGCTTAATTATGTAATTTTATTTGTTGCCATAGTGCGCTATTAAACTTAGAACCGAAAAAATAAAAATACATGAAAAAAATTATCGACTACACGCTTTTTCAAGATGGCGATTTTAATATTAAGGTAATTAATCTTTTAAAAGTCTTTGTTTTTTTAATTGTGGTTACCCTTTTATTGAAAATCATCCGGAAAGCAATTTTTAGGGTCGATAAAATTGATGTTGCAAAAAAATACTCGATCTATAGCTTGGTTAAGTATCTGGTTATAGTCATTTCAATCATTTCCGGTCTGCAGATGTTTGGCTTTAATCTATCCGTTCTGGTCGCTGGTTCTGCTGCATTATTGGTAGGTATTGGTTTGGGTTTGCAAAATCTTTTCAGCGACTTTGTCTCCGGCATTATACTTTTGGTCGATTCCTCGGTAAAAGTAAATGATGTCATAGAATTAAACGGATTGGTTTGTACCGTTCAAGACATCAATTTGCGAACCACAACCGTTCTGACCAGGGATGACAAATATATTATTTTACCAAATTCTGATTTAACAAGAAACCAGTTAATCAACTGGACGCACAGTGATCTTGCTTCACGTTTTGAAGTTACTGTTGGTGTTGATTATTCGTCAGATATCCATGAGGTCATAAAACTTTTAAAACAAGCTGTTGACAGTCAAAAAGGTATTTTAAAGGAGCCTAATCCATTTATACGTTTTACGGATTTCGGAGATTCCTCTTTAAATTTCTCCGTAATCTTCTGGTCTGAAGAGTTATTTCGAATTGAGAATACTAAGAGTGACCTGAGGATAACAATATATGAATTATTCAAAGAAAACAATGTCACTATTCCGTTTCCACAAAGGGTAGTTCATATCAACCATTAGAAAAAAGGGGTCGACAAAATTCGAATTGCTGAGGGAACATGACTCCCATGTCAATATAAAAAAACAGCAATGGATTTATTTCATCTGTTTTCCACACTAATAGTCTTATCTGCTGGGTTTGCGTATATCAACTTCAGGATATTAAAACTTCCCAATGCCATTGGACTAATGTTGGTTTAACTACTATTTTCCTTTTTTATTTTAGTAATGGAGTATCACTTCCCTTCTTTTAAAGATAGTGTGGCCATAAAAATGAACAGTATTAACTTTAGTGAGTTACTGCCGGAAGGAATGTTAAGTTTCATGCTTTTTGCCGGAGCAATTCATATAAAATTCAAAGATTTAAATAACTAAAAACTTAGTGTTTTGTTGTTTTCTTCGATTAGTGTACTGATCAGTACTTTCGTCATCGATTTTGCCAATTATTGCTTGCTGAATTTTATAATAGTCAATGTACAGCTCATTCACGCTATGTTGTTTGGTGCCCTAATCTCCACCACTGACCCGATTTCCTTTTTAAGCATCCTGAAAACTGCGGGAGTTTCTAAATCATTGGAAACCAAAATCGCAGGAGAGTTTTTGTTTAGCGGTGGTGTGGCAGTTGTAGTATTTATCACTATTTTAAAATTAGCGAAACCGAGTGCCGCCTAAATATCAGCAGTAGTCTGATGTTATTTGGGCAAGAGGCCATAGGCTGGCTATTGCTGGCCTTTTGATTGGCTATATGGCATACAAACTTATTGCAAGCATTGACAACTACCAAGTAGAGGTTTTGACATCGTTAGCGATAGTTATGGTAGGCTCTACACTTGCACACTACACTCGTGTTTCGGGACCACTCGCTATAGTTGCAGTGGGGCTAATAACTAGAAACCAAAGTAAAAGCCGAGGAATGTCTGATGTTACGGCAGAATCCGTGGAAAAATTTCGGGATTTGATTGATGAAATAGTAAATACCCTGCTCTTTGTTTTAATTGGCTTGGAGTTACTGGGTGATACATACCAACCAAAAAATACTTTTTACGGCTGTTATCATATTGTTTATAACGCTAATCACGAAATAGGTTTCAATTTACATAACTTCAATAGCGTTGTGATTGAAAGAAAAAATCAGTCGAAAAACGATACTCATTTTGACCTGGGGCGGTTTAAGGGGAGGGATATCTATTGCTCTTTCAATTGATCCTGAACTTAACAAAGATATCCGGGTAACCATCACTTATGTCATTGTTTGTTTCTCTATTTTGGTGCAAGGATTGACAATTGGTAAATTTGCCAAGAGAATGCAATAAATTATTCCATTTTTTATACTTCTTAAACAAGTTTGGTTTCAAAAAAATATTGAAAAAAAGACGATTTTTATCAAGCTAATGTTTTTTTTTTAATTACATTTATCCCGCCCAATCTACTACATATTAGACTTATAGATTTTTAAAAATTACCATGGCATACATTTATATGTATTCCTAAATTTAATTTATTAGAAATGTATCATATGAATTCAAATACCACGATAAGCACTTCTGATTTTTACAGATTACAGCAAGATTACAATTCATTAAAGCAACTATTTGACAGCATAACTGACAAGAATAAATTTAATGAAAGTAAAATTGATCATATTAGTGAAAAACTCACAGAATCCTTAGAAAACATGTCAGATGCTTTTGTTGCCATCGACAACAACTGGACATACACTTTCGTAAACCAAAAAGCAGCTCTCATGCTAGAAAAACAAGCCGAAGAGCTAATTGGCAAAACTGTATGGGCTACATTTCCTGAAGCTATTGGAACACCATACCATAAAGCATGGTACAAAGCGATGAAAACTAAAAAGCAAATCAATATTGAAGATTATTATTATCCAATGGGCCGTTGGCTTGAAAATCGCGTGATACCCAGTAAAGAAGGGCTTGTTATATTTTTTCAGGACATAACAGAACGCAAATTAGCTGAAAAAAAATCGGAAGACCTTAACATGCAACTAAAGACACGCAACAGGGAACTATATGAGAGCATTATTCAAATACAAAAAATTAATACTGAATTAATTTATGCAAAAGAAAAAGCGGAAGAAAGCGACCGTTTAAAATCTTCTTTTCTGGCAAACATGAGTCATGAAATACGTACCCCCATGAACGGTATTTTGGGCTTTACGGAGCTACTTAAAGAACCAAAATTAACCGGGGAAGAACAACGTGAATACATTAGGGTTATTGAAAAAAGCGGCGGCAGAATGCTTAATATTATAAATGATATCGTTAGCATTTCAAAAATAGAATCAGGGCAGCTGAATCTGTCTTACAAGGAAACTTCAATTAAGGATCAAATTAAACTTCTCACTGATTTTTTTAAATTGGAAGCAACCGAAAAAAATATTGAACTTAAAATAAACAATACTTTAAGTGGAGAAGACTGTTTAATAAGAACAGACGAAGAAAAAGTCTATGCAGTATTATCGCATTTGCTTAAAAATGCTCTTAAATTCACAGATTACGGATCAATTGAGATAGGATGCTTTAAAAACAATAAGACCATTACTTTTTATGTAAAGGATTCAGGAATTGGTATAAATTCTAGTCAAATAGAACTCCTTTTTGAAAGGTTCAGCCAAGAGGATGCCTCTTTAAACAGAAAATATGATGGTGCCGGCTTGGGTTTATATATTGCTAAATCTTATATTGAACTATTAGGAGGCCAAATTTGGGCGGCCAACAATGTAGATAACGGGGCTGTTTTTTATTTTGAAATCCCTTTTATAAAACCCAATGAAATTCACAAAGAAGTCCAAATTCCGATCTCGATAGTTCCTGATGAAACACAAAAGTTAAAAATACTTGTTGCCGAAGACGATAGCATTTCGCTAAAATTCATTTCTAAAATTTTAAAAATATTTGGAGAAAACCTACTGATAGCTAGAAATGGATTTGAAGCGGTAAATTTATGCAAAAAGAATCCTGACATTGATATCATTCTAATGGACATTCAAATGCCAGTGATGAACGGTTATGAAGCAATTAAAAAAATAAGAGAGTTTAATGAAGACGTAATAATAATTACACAAAGTGCTTTCGTATTTACTGATGAAGCTGAAAAAGCAATTAAAGTTGGCGGTAATGGATATATCTCGAAACCAATTAATAAAAATCAATTAATTGATCACATCAATAAACAAGTGCTTGCTTCAAGACATAAATCCCAAGCTAAGACAGTTTCATAATATCAGTTAAACTGAACTCCCAGTCCCTGTCTGCTTTATACCAAAGTTGTCCTTCAGACACTTCCAGAGGACACTCAAAATTATTGGTGTAAAGGCCTCCAGTTCCGAGTCCCTGAGGCATCAAATTATTCTGTAAAAATGTCCATTGCGCAATGGCATTCAATCCTATATTACTCTCTAAAGCGGATGTAATCCACCATCTTA
>JBLIHD010000172.1:0-4662 GCA_047636335.1 Flavobacterium sp. | reverse complement strand
CCTCCTTTCACTATCGAAGATGAAACGGATGGCGGTGAAGACATCAGAATGAAATACCGCTACCTTGACATCCGAAGAAATCCGGTGAAAAATAGTTTACTTTTCCGTCACAAGGTTGCCATGGAAGTACGAAAGTACCTTTCCGACCTCGATTTTTGCGAGGTGGAAACGCCATACCTGATAAAATCAACTCCGGAAGGCGCCAGAGATTTTGTTGTCCCTTCCCGAATGAATGAAGGACAATTTTATGCCTTGCCGCAATCACCTCAAACTTTCAAACAATTATTGATGGTGGGCGGAATGGACAAATATTTCCAAATCGTGAAGTGTTTCCGTGACGAAGATTTACGCGCTGACAGACAGCCGGAATTCACACAAATCGATTGCGAAATGGCTTTCGTGGAACAAGAGGACATTTTAAATGTATTTGAAGGATTGACAAGACACCTTTTGAAAGAAATAAAAGGCATCGAAGTTGCCAAATTCCCTCGTATGACATACGCGCATGCGATGAAAACCTACGGGAACGACAAACCGGACATTCGTTTCGGAATGGAGTTTGGAGAATTGAATGAAGTGGCGAAAAACAAAGAGTTTCCTGTTTTCAATTCGGCCGAATTAGTCGTAGGCATCGCCGTTAATGGCGGAGGCGGCTACACAAGAAAGGACATAGACGCACTAATTGACTGGGTAAAACGTCCTCAAGTGGGGGCTTCCGGAATGGTATACGTAAAATGTAACGAAGACGGAACGTACAAATCATCTGTAGATAAATTTTATGACCAGGCAGATTTGTCCAATTGGGCAAAAAAGACCGGAGCACAAGCAGGCGACATGATTTACGTTTTGTCAGGTCCTGCAGATAAAACTAGAGCACAATTAAGCGCCTTGCGCATGGAATTGGCAACACGTTTAGGATTGCGAAACCCTGCCGAATTCGCCCCTTTATGGGTAGTTGACTTCCCTTTATTGGAATTTGACGAAGAAAACGGTCGCTATCACGCTATGCATCACCCTTTTACCTCTCCAAAACCGGAGGACATGCATTTATTAGAAACCGAACCCGGAAAAGTTCGCGCCAATGCATATGACATGGTAATGAACGGAAACGAAATTGGAGGAGGCTCTATTCGTATTCATGATAAAGCGACACAGCAGCTCATGTTTAAATATCTCGGCTTTACCGAAGACGAAGCCAAAGCTCAATTTGGCTTCTTAATGGATGCTTTCCAGTTTGGAGCACCGCCGCATGGAGGTTTGGCATTTGGTCTGGATCGATTAGTGGCTATTCTAGGCGGCCAGGAAACAATCCGTGACTTTATCGCCTTCCCTAAAAACAACTCTGGAAGGGATGTGATGATCGATGCTCCATCAGTAATTGACGAATCTCAATTAAAAGAGTTGCACATACGATTAAGTTAAGGTAGTTAGTCGGTAATATTTGTCGGAAAACGTTGAATATCAATTATTTTAATAAAAAAATTGACATTGATAGCGTTCATATTAATATTATATATTATATTTGCCCATTATAAATTATTATTATCATTACAATGCGTACAGGAACAGTTAAATTTTTCAATGAATCAAAAGGTTACGGATTCATTACAGACGAAGAAACAGGAAAAGACATTTTTGTTCATGCTTCAGGAATCAACGCGGAAGAATTACGCGAAGGTGACAGAGTTAGCTATGAAGAAGAAGAAGGAAGAAAAGGGAAAGTTGCTGCGAAAGTAGCAGTTATCTAAGCAAAAATTTATTTTTTTGCCTACGAATGTGTAAAACGTTTCGATTTATTTCGAAACGTTTTTTTTTGTTTATACCTAAAAGCCTCCGCAGAAAAAAGCGAATCTCAATTCTTTATCAATAATCAATAAAAATTAGAAGTTATCTATATTTTCGCTCTAACTATATTTCGATTTACACTTGTGTTTTAAATCCTTGAAACCTATCTTTGCCGCTAATTTTAGTACATAAACATCATAAATTATGCAATCTGACCAGTTAAGTTACGTTCCGATTTTATTACAGTTTATATTAGCTGCGGGGTTTGTTGTAGGAACTATTATTGTTTCCGGTAAACTAGGACCTAAAAGAAAATCAGAAATAAAAAATAAAAACTTTGAATGTGGGATTGAAGGGATAGGAAACGCACGTATTCCCTTCTCTGTAAAATACTTTCTAGTTGCTATTTTGTTTGTATTATTTGATGTAGAAGTAATCTTCCTCTATCCTTGGGCAATCAATTTTAAGGAATTAGGAATGGAAGGCATGGTCAAAATGGTCATATTTATGGTTCTCCTTTTGGTGGGGTTTTTCTACATCATCAAAAAGAAAGCGCTAGAATGGGAATAAGAATTTATTATAAACATTGAATTGAAACCAACTTGTATGGTTCATAATTCAAATTTTCTAATTCAAAATATAAAACGATGAGTAATTCAAGCATAAAAATAGTTGAGCCGCCAGAAGGTGTTGTTGGAGAAGGCTTTTTCGCCACAACCCTAAATGATGTTGTAGGTATGGCTCGCGCAAATTCACTTTGGCCATTGCCCTTTGCAACTTCTTGCTGCGGTATTGAGTTCATGGCTACCATGGCCTCCCATTATGACTTAGCTCGATTTGGATCTGAACGTGTTAGTTTTTCTCCGCGTCAAGCAGACATGTTAATGGTAATGGGCACAATTTCTAAAAAAATGGCACCTATCTTACGCCAGGTATACGAGCAAATGTCAGAACCAAGATGGGTTATTGCAGTTGGAGCTTGTGCTTCCTCAGGAGGTATTTTCGACACCTACTCTACTCTTCAAGGAATTGACAAAGTTATACCGGTTGACGTTTACGTACCAGGGTGCCCTCCAAGACCGGAACAAATAGTAGATGGCGTAATGAAATTACAAGAATTAGTTAGAACGGAAAACGTAAGACGAAGAAGTTCTCCTGAATACCAAGAATTATTGGCATCTTATAATATCAAATAACATCATGGCATTAGAAAACACAGTTATTCAAGATAAATTAACGGCAGCGTTTGGCGAAAATGTGCTTCACTTCAAGCAAGAAAAGGATATCTTTTCGTTTGAAATACCTGCTGACAAAATTACAGCGATTGTTCTCTTTTTAAAAAATGACCCTTTACTGCGTTTTAATTTTTTGACCGACTTATGTGGAATACACTATCCTGATAATGAAGTTGAGCGACAATTTACAATCGTATATCATATGCACAATTGGTATGAAAACAAACGTATAAAAATCAAAACGTTTATTAGTGGTGAAAAGCCTGAAATAAAAACAATCTCCAACATTTTCCTCTGTGCAAACTGGATGGAAAGAGAAACCTACGATTTTTACGGTGTAGATTTTATTGGACACCCACAATTAAAGCGTATTTTGAACATGGATGAAATGGTTTCGTTTCCTATGCGAAAAGAATTTCCTATGGAAGATGGCGGAAGAACCGATAAAGACGATCGTTTTTTCGGCAGAACAATCGACAATTGCTAAAAAAAGAATTTATAATTTTTCACATTCAATAAATGTCAGAACTATTATTACCCCCAGAGCATCGCTATGCTAAAATAATGAAAGAGAAGCTAAATGAAGATGGGAGCGAACTTTCCATATTAAATTTAGGTCCTACTCACCCTGCTACGCACGGAATTTTCCAAAACGTTTTGTTGATGGACGGGGAACGTATATTAGAAGCGGAACCAACCATTGGTTATATCCACCGCGCTTTTGAAAAAATTGCAGAAAACCGACCTTTTTACCAAATTACTCCGCTTACAGACCGAATGAACTATTGCTCGTCTCCTATCAATAACATGGGATGGTGGATGACTTTAGAAAAACTACTCGACATTGAAGTACCAAAACGTGCCCAGTATTTACGAGTGATTGTAATGGAATTAGCAAGAATTACCGATCATCTTATCTGTAATTCTATTTTAGGAGTTGATACAGGTGCATACACTGGATTTCTTTATGTTTTTCAGTTTAGGGAAAAAGTATATGAGATTTATGAAGAAATTTGTGGCGCTCGACTGACTACTAATATGGGAAGAATTGGTGGTTTCGAAAGGGATTGGTCACCAGAAGCTTTCAGAAAGTTAGATGTTTTTTTAGAAGAATTTCCTGTAGCGTGGAAAGAATTCGAAAATCTATTTGAAAGAAACAGAATTTTCATGGACCGAACTATAAATGTAGGTCCTATATCTGCTGAACAAGCAATTTCTTATGGCTTTACAGGGCCTAACTTACGTGCAGCAGGAGTTGATTACGATGTGCGTATCGCACAGCCCTACAGCTCTTATGACGATTTCGATTTTATAATCCCTGTTGGAACATCGGGAGATACCTATGATCGTTTTTGCGTACGTAACGCTGAAGTTTGGCAAAGCTTGAGCATCATTCGTCAGGCATTAGCAAAAATGCCGGAAGGAAATGACTTTCATGCAGATGTTCCAGAGTACTACCTTCCGCCAAAAGAAGATGTATATACCAATATGGAGTCGTTAATATATCACTTCAAGATTGTAATGGGAGAAGTTCCTATTCCAGTGGCCGAAATATATCATCCTGTTGAAGGTGGAAACGGAGAATTAGGATTTTATTTAGTAACAGATGGAAGTCGTACTCCTTATAGATTGCATTTCAGAA
>JBLIHD010000171.1:0-4724 GCA_047636335.1 Flavobacterium sp. | reverse complement strand
ATTTTAGCCCAAGAAAACCTCAGCTATCAAAAGCCTTCAAAATCTATTCTTGATTTGGCCGATTATGAAAGAGCCCCCTCTGTGTCAATGGACACCAAAAAAGAATATATGCTCTTGAGCTACAGGAGTACTTATAAGACACTAGATGATTTAAACCAAGACGAAATGCGTTTGGCTGGGTTGAGAATTAATCCAACAACCAATATTTCCAGCTCAGTTACCTATGTAAACAATATTAGCCTTCGTAAAATAAACGACAAAAACGAAATTCAAATAAGCGGATTGCCTGTAAACCCAAGAATCAGTAATATCTCTTGGTCTATCAACGAAAAGAAAATTGCTTTTTCGCACACCACAGATACAGGAGTTGAATTATGGGTTGTCGATGTCGCTTCCGCAAAAGCCACAAAACTTACCGAGGCAAATGTGAATGCCAATCTTAGCAACCCGTTCAGTTGGTTCAGCGACAATAAAAACATCTTGGTTAAAATGTTGCCTAAAGACAGACCCGTCTTATTAGACGAAAAGAAAAACCTGCCTAATGGTCCTATTATTTCAAACGCTGATGGTTCCGTGTCGCAAAACAGAACCTATCCCGATTTGTTAAAAAACAGAACAGATGAAACAAATTTTCAAAATATCATCACATCAGAATTGTATAAAGTAGGCCTTGACGGAACCACAACATTATTTAAAACAGCTGATATGTATGCTGGTGAAGACTTTTCCCCTGACGGAAACTATTTACTGTTGACCACCATTCAGAAACCATTCTCCTATATTGTACCGTTAAATCGTTTCCCATCAAAAACTACTATTTATGATATGAATGGTACTGAAATAAAAGTCGCTAATGAAGTTCCTTTGAATGAAATAATGCCAAAAGGTTTTATGGCTACTCGTACAGGCAAAAGAAACATGAATTGGAGAAATGATGAAGCTGCCACATTGTATTTTGTCGAAGCCCTAGACGAAGGGGACCCTGAAAACAAGGTCGATTACAGAGACCAAGTTTCAGAATGGAAAGCCCCTTTTGATCAAAGCCCATCGTTATTGCTAAAAATGAAACAACGTTTTGGCGGAATAATCTGGGGGAATCAAAACACGGCTGTTGCTATTGACCAATGGTACGATACACGTAACACCAAAACCTATTTATTCAATCCGTCAAATGTAAACCAAGAACCTAAAATAATTTCTGACAGGAATTCCCAAGACATTTATTCCGATCCAGGAAACTTTGAAACGGTTAAAAACAATTTTGGCAAAAAAGTTCTAGCAATAGAAAATAACAATCTATACTTACTGGGTGATGGTTTTACAAAAAATGGCCAATTCCCTTTTATCGATGAATTCAATCTGAAAAACCTGAATACAAAACGTCTTTATACGTCATTGTACAAAGATAAAAAGGAAGATTTATTGTCTATTGAAGATTTCAAAAAAGGAGAGGTTTTAGTGCAAATACAATCTAAAAGCGAGTATCCTAATTATTATTTCAGAAACATCAAGCAAAAAAATCAACTTACTCCAATTACAAGTTTTAAAAACCCTTTTGAAAGCATAGAAAATGTGAGCAAAGAGGTTATTAAATATAAAAGAAAAGATGGAGTAGAATTATCCGGAACTTTGTATTTACCTGCAGGTTACGATAAAGTAAAGAAAGAAAAACTACCATTATTAATTTGGGCCTATCCATCAGAGTTCAAAGACAAGAGTTCAGCAGGGCAAAGCAATCAAAACCCAAATGAATTTACATTTCCCTATTATGGTTCATTTGTCTATTGGGTAACTAAAGGATACGTAGTTTTAGACGATGCTTCATTTCCCATTATTGGTGAGGGGACAACGGAACCAAATGATAATTTCATCACTCAATTAGTAGACAATGCTGATGCAGCTATTAACGCGGTAGATGCCTTAGGATATATCAACAAGGAAAAAGTCGCCATAGGCGGCCATTCGTACGGCGCCTTTATGGTGGCTAACCTGTTGACTCATTGCAAACTGTTTGCATGTGGAATCGCCAGAAGTGGCGCTTACAATAGAACATTGACTCCTTTTGGTTTTCAAAGAGAGCAACGTAATTACTGGGAAGTCCCCGAGGTATACAATACCATGTCTCCATTTATGAATGCTGAAAAAATGAAAACCCCATTATTGTTAGTCCATGGTGAAGCTGACAACAATCCAGGCACATTTACCTTACAAACGGAACGTTACTTCCAGGCTCTTAAAGGTTTAGGCGCTCCTGCAAGAATGGTTATCTTACCAAAAGAGGCTCACGGATATGCCGCAAAAGAAAATATTTTACATTTACTTTGGGAACAAGATCAATTCTTAGAGAAGTATTTGAAAAACTAAAAGAAAACAGCCCCGAAATAACATTATTTCGGGGCTGTTTTTATTACGCTATCATCAGGGTTACCTCTTGATTGAGTTCCAATGGAGTGTCGTGCTCGAAGAAAATTGCTTTTCTTTCAAAAACCGCTTTAATCAAATAATGGCTTCCTTTAAAGTACGATTGTTTGACAATTACGTCCATCAGGCCATTATCAACCACTTTCAGTTGATGGGGATATAGCAAAAGCATTTCATCCTCGCCATCGACAGCAACTAGCTGTGACAATTTTAACTCATTAACCTCCCCAAAAAGCGAGGCTACATATTTATTTATCGGATTACTGTACAAATTTCGCGACTCTGCCTTATCCACAATTTTTCCATCTTGCAAGACAATAGTTTCGTCGGCAAAAGAAAGCGCATCCGTACTATCGTGGGTGGCAACGATAACGGTTATTTCCTTTGATTTCAGGTAGGCGAACAAATTACGGCGAAGTGCATTTTTTCTAAAATTATCAATATGACTGAAAGGTTCGTCCAGCAAAAGTATTTCCGGCTCTAAGGCTAAGACACGGCCTAGAGCAACTCTTTGCTGCTGACCGCCACTTAAATACTTGGTTTTGACATCTGCATATTCCGTCATTTCAACAATTTCCAAGAGCTCTTGGATTCGTTCTTTTTTCTTCTCAGGAAAAACATTAGAAAGAAATTTGCCTACATTTTCCGCAACGGTCGTATAAGGCATCAAATCAAAATCCTGGGATAAATACTTGGCAAACGACATTCCGGGAACCAAATTATATTTTGGACCCAACACTTCCGTTTCATTCCATATTATATTCCCTTCGTCTAAATCATACAAGCCGTAAATTAATTTTAAAAGCGTGCTTTTGCCGCAACCACTTTCACCAATAACTGCAATATTCTGACCTTTTTCTATTGTGAAGTTTATATTATGAATCACGGGCCTTTCGGCATAACCAAATGAGATGTTTTGAACTTGAAGCATTTTTATTATGATGATGTTTTGAGACTGCAAAGATAGTTTTCTTCTACAAGAATACTTTGTTGAAACTAGAATTTAACTGAAAAAAGAAAGCCATTTCGTCATGATAACGAAATGGCTTTCTCAATATTAAAGTGAACTATAGTTTTAGTTCCCTGCTTCTGCTTTGGCATCTTCCCTCATTTTATCATTTGCGGTAATGGCAAACTCAACACGACGGTTTTCGCTTCTTCCTTGTTCAGTTTCATTTGTAGCAATAGGATTGGCAATACCTAAACCAGTTACGTTAAACCTACTTGAGGATAAACCCTTACCTACTAAATAATTTCTGACAGAGGCTGCTCTTTCTCCAGAAAGCTTCAAGTTATAATCTGCAGGCCCAGTGATATCTGTATATCCAAATATAGTAATGTCAGTATCAGGATATTCTAGAAAAACAGGAACTAATTTATCTAAATTAGCTTTAGCAGTAGCCGTTAAAGTGGATTTGTTAGTGTCAAAACGTACTGCATTTTCATTTAAAACTAATTGTATACCCTCACCCACGCGTTTTACTTCAGCACCTGGAAGCACTTCGTCAATTTGTCTGGCTTGTTTGTCCATTTTGTTCCCAATAACTCCTCCGGCAACACCACCAACGACACCACCAAGTACGGCGCCCATAGCTCCTTTACCTCCTTTACCTAGATTGTTTCCCAGGATTGCTCCAATAACAGCTCCACTCGCTGCTCCAATCCCAGCTCCTCTTTGTGTCTTATTAGTGTTTTTTAGAGCTTCACAACTTGTGAAAAGCGCTCCGATTGACATAATTAATGCCAATGTTACAATAGAAAAATTTTTCATAATTATCTTTTTTTTGATATTATTTATTAGTTAGATCTTTGAAATTGGTAAACTACATCAATGCTTTTACCTGCAACATTATTGTCCCTATCGACCAATTGGAAAGAATTGTCAGTTTGATTTGCAACATGCAGTATATAACCCGCTCTTACTCTTTTTGCTTTTTCTCCTGCATCTAAAACTTTCAAAATAAAGTCACCGTTCGTATTAATAAACCAAGTTATAGGAGAACTAAATGCAGGACAATCAAACTTAGTCAAAGCCATATTCCCTTTATTATTATTTGAAACAAATTTCCATGTGCTTCCTTCAAAACATTTTGAATCAGCGATGTCAAAAGAGTTTACTTTGATGTATTCCGAACCTGGATAAGTCACTGAAGTTAATACCCAGTTTCCTTTTACTGCAACTTGAGCACTTTTATCTAATTTTTTACCCGTCACCGAAGAGGTCTTGCACGAAAATAGCATTAATGCTAAAGCTGTTAAAAAAAATATTTTTTTCATTATTCTATCGTTTTATATTAAACTTA
>JBLIHD010000170.1:0-4743 GCA_047636335.1 Flavobacterium sp. | reverse complement strand
TTATACATAAAACCGTTTTTAAAATCCCTTTAGCAATTATTTCACTAAAAATAATGCATTGCTGAATAATAAATTTCCATTTTCCCAAAAACCCCTAAACAAAGGATTATCTATCATGTAAATAACTTCACCTTTTTCTTTTTTATCAATAGCAAAACTTACCGTATTGTTTAATTTGTTTTTTAAATCATGACCTACGAAACCATAACTTTTATAATTGAGAGGTACATAAGCCACGTTAGTCGCTTTTTTCAACAACGAATAATGTCTATCATCTGTTTTTAAACTATAATAAACAGACCCCAAACCAAATGACATTGGATGGGTGGTGTCTATGACATTTTCAATTACAGCACCAGGAATGGATGCTGATATAGCCCTGCGTTCTGAACTTTGATAGTCTAAAAAACGTTCCTTCAATAATTTATCCACCGCCGCTTTTTCAGCACTTTTCTTAGCTTCATCCGATTCAAAAAGAGTCAAACTGTAAGCTTCTTTATCTTCAAAAATACTTAGAGCATTATTCATTGCAATCACTTTACCCCCATTTTTAATCCATTCAGTAATTTGTTTTTGCTGGTCCACCGAAAAATCATAAAAACCATCTGCTAAAATTAAAGTATTGTACTTAGCGAGTTCCAAACGATTAAAATTACCCGTTTCAACGATACTAACAGGATAACCAATAACTTCATCCAGATAAAACCAAACGGATCCAAATTCAGTGGAACCGACTCCTTTACCTGACAAAAGAGCTATTTTAGGTGCTTTCAAAATAGTAAAGTTCTCTCCCCCTAAATCAGTTCCATTCTTTGTATAACCGCTAGTGATAAAGTTAAAGTCTTTTTTAACCATAATGATTTCACTAACTGTTTTCTCAAAATCAGGCATTTTTGAATTGTCTGCCTTGCTTACAATTAACCCTCCAGGCTCAACTACAATATTACCAAAAATCGCTTTTTTCATCGCCGATCTTACTTTGATGTTTTTCTGATGCAAAAGCGATAAGACCTGGGCAGAAATTCGATTATTCCATGGAATATAGAAACCATAAACACTTTTTGGTATTATTGGTGCCACTACTTCAATACTCGCTTTAGTTTTGATTGCAATAGTGTTTTTTAACGCATAGCCTTCAACTCCATAAGCTAATGGAAGTGCCCATGCTGTTATATCATAAGACAAACTATCATTTAAAACCTGATTAGGCTCAAATAAAACCTGCGTTAGTACTGCCTTTGGCTGATCTACTTTCACGATAAGGTCATTGGCTTCGATTGTAAATTTTTCCGATTTCTGTGTCTGATAATTAAAGCCTTCCGCTTTTTGACCAGCGTCAGCATATGCAAATTCAATTTTGTTTCTTTTCAACAAAACCTCCATTTGTTCCAGTTTTGGATTACTCTTCAAAACATACGTTTTATACTCTCCCTTGACAGTTTTTCTAGATGCGGTCATGAAATTCCTGAATCCTTCAATTAATTTATCTGACTCCGATGTAGCAACTTCAACTGCCGTTAAAACAGCTTTTGCATGATGTGTCAACCTGTCTTTGATGGTAAGTGACGAGCCGTTTTCCATTAAAACTTCCCTTCCTGCGCCAATTCCTCCTTGCTCAAATGTCATTCCAACTGCTCCGTTATAGGTTGGGTAGGTATCCCCATAACTAGGATAAAACATATCAAATCGTTCTCTGGTGTTGTACAACCAATTTTCAGTATCAAACTTACCAGCAATTTTCGCACCTAGGGTATTATGAAAATCTTTCTGGTATTTCTCAATGTATTCATGCCATGGCTCTGCTGAAGGAGGGAAAAAATAAGGAGAATTGTATCCCATTTCATGAACATCAACATGCATTTGCGGGAGCCATTCATTATACAATGCTAATCGCTGCTGAGATTCTAATTGAGTTTGCCAAGCCCAATCACGGTTTAAGTCAAATATATAATGATTGTATCTACCTCCAGGCCATACTTCCATATGCTCTCGATCTGACAATTCAGGATGTGTTTTTTTTCCTGAAATTTCTCTGAGCCAATTTCCATATCTGGAATATCCGTCAGGATTGATGCAGGGATCTAAAATAACAATCGTGTTTTCTAGTTCTTTTTTAGAAACAGAATTAGCTGGGTTTACCAACTCATAAGCAACGGTCATGGCGCTTTCTGTCCCCGCGAATTCATTGCCATGCACATTAAAACTCAACCAAACAATAAGCTTATCACCAATATTTTCTGTTTTGCTATCAGACAAACCAATAGCCGCCAAATTATTATTTCGGATTAAATCCAAATTGGCTAAGTTTTCAGGACTGGAAATAAAATAAACATTTAAATCTCGGCCTTCATTTGTGACTCCATATTTTTGTTTCTTAATATTTGGCGACTCGATCAACAGCTGACCGAAATAAGCTTCCACTTGATGATACTGACTGATTTGTTTACCATAATTAGGTAGAAATTCCGCAGGGCTCTTTAATTGAGCATTAGCTGAAACTATTATAAAAAGGAATAATAGACCAAATAACGTTTTTTTCATTTTACTGTAAATTGGGTTAGAGCTCAAAAATAGACTTTAAAAATTATTTTGCTCTTTAAAGACAATAAAATCATTTTCACACTATGTTTTTTGTTAAACTAAATCAATTAAAAAAAATAAATTAATACATTGAAAATCAATTTTTTAATAAAAAAAATAAAGCAAAAACTAATAAACAAAAGTCAAAGAAATAGTGTTAATTTATTAAATTACGTTTATAAAACCACTGTTAAATTTAGGAAAAAATCATTATAATACATGTTTTTTTAGTAAAAATAGGAAATAACCTCCTAAAACTTATCTTTTCATAAAAATGCGTCTAATGCTCTTTTTAATAAATAAACTTTTTCCTTTTTTAACAATGTTTTAAGATATTTACCAAACTAACTTTATAAGAATTTAACATGAAAATTAACTACAATTATTGTTTAACCCTTCTATTTTTACTTCTTGCACAAATTACTGTAGGTCAAGAAATCACGATAAACGGAAAAGTTTTAGATAAGGGTGGACTTCCTATTCCCGGAGCCAATATTATCGTAAAATCAACAAAAGTAAATACACAAACTGATTTTGACGGTAAGTTCACTATAAAAGCAAATGCAAAACAAATTATCGTGGCTAGCTACGTTGGTATGAGTCCAGTAGAAATGCCTGCCTCTTCTTCAATGACATTCAAATTGTCAGAAGCTGCTAATGAATTAGAATCTATTGTTGTTGTGGGATACGGAACGCTAAGTAAGAGAAAATTAACTGGCAATATCGCCCGGGTTACTTCTGAAGACATAGAGCAAATTCCGGTTGCTAATGTTCAAAATGCCTTGGTAGGTAAATTAGCTGGTGTCCAAGTAACACAAACTAATGGAAAAGTTGAAGGTGGAATAAACATTCGTGTTCGAGGTGCTGCAAGTATAAGCGCTGGAACTCAACCTTTGTACGTATTAGATGGAATACCATTGGTTACTTCAAATGAGTCTGGGAATGGCGCGCCAACAAACCCTTTATTAACTTTAAGTCCCAATGAAATTGAATCAATTGATGTTTTAAAAGATGCTTCTTCTGCTGCAATTTATGGTGCTCGAGGTGCAAATGGTGTTGTATTAATTACAACGAAAAGGGGTAAAGCTGGTAAGGCCGTTTTTTCACTTAACTTTTCACAGGGGGTAAGTGAAGCGACAAACAAAAGAAAATGGTTAAACGCCAGCCAATATGTAGAGCTATTCACAGAGGCATCCATAAATACATTCGGTACTGCGGAAGAGGCAGAAGGCACTTTTGAATTTCTCGCTCAGGGAACCGATTGGAGAAACGGAGCCGTGGATACTAACTGGCAGGATACTGTTTTTAGAACGGGTCATAACACCGATGCTGATTTCTCAGTTTCCGGTGGTGACGAAAAAACAAAGTATTTCTTTTCAGGAGCCTACAACAATACTGAAGGAATCATAAACAGTAATGCATTAGAAAGAATAACAGCTAGAACTAATGTTTCTCATAAAGTTTCTGACCGATTTACAACTGGAATGAATCTAAGTTTCTCAAGGTCAAAAATAAATCGTGTGGATAATGATAACTCATTTACCACACCTCTACAAGCTATCGCACAATCTCCTCTATCGCAAGATCGATTAGCAGATGGCACGGCTAATCCAAATACCCTTTACGCCAATTATTTATTGTCCATAGACAATTCATTCTGGAAAACCTTAATGAGAAGAGTCATTGGAAAAGTGTATGGCGAATATAAAATTTTACCTTCTTTAAAATTAAATTCTGACTTTTCTTATGATCTTTTGTCGCAAACAGAGGACAACTGGAGAGGGAAGAACACTCCGTTTATGGCTACTGACGGAAGTGTTTTCGCTAGCTCTGTGAACAATGAAACTTATGTTTACAGCAATTATTTAACTTTTGACAAAGATTTAGGAGAAAAACATACCATAAATGCAGTTGCAGGAATGGAGTTTAATAAATACAACCGAAGGTATCAAAGCGCAACAAGTATCTATTTTCCAAATGATTCCTTTCAAACTGTGGATGGCGGCGCTGAAGTATCTGGAGGTTCAGGAAATGAGACCGATTATACTTTTGTTTCTCAATTTGGTCGAGTAAATTATTCTTATGACAATAAATATATTTTCAAAGCAAGTATTCGTCGTGATGGCTCATCTCGTTTTGGAAAAAATAATAGATTTGGCGTTT
>JBLIHD010000169.1:0-4747 GCA_047636335.1 Flavobacterium sp. | reverse complement strand
TGAAATTTAAAATAATGGCTATTATAACTATAGTATTTGCTTTTGTAGACCTTCTCCACACCATAATAAAGTCCAACCGACATACTACGCTAGTAATCTTGAGCATGTACTACAGAAAAAAATAAGCAAAACCATTAAAGCCAATCGCCCATTTGTACTCATGACCAGTCTTCGTTTAAAAAAAGTATCCCTTCACATACCCCTATTAACGTTAAACAATTACAAATTGACTAAAACAAAAAAAAGACCCAACTTACGTTGGGTCTTTTTTTATAAATCTGTGCTATCCTATCTCTTAGCTTTCTTGATGTTGTTGCTCTATTAACTTTTTATCTTCCTTAGAGATTGTGTCCACCAATACCGGCGTAGCAATAAATAATGAAGAATAAGTTCCAACAACAATACCTATCAACATAGCAAATATAAATCCTCTAATCGATTCTCCTCCAAAAATAAACATGATCAATAATACACCAATCATAGTGGCTGAAGTATTTATTGTTCTGGACATAGTTGAATTAATCGACTTATTAACGATTTCATAAAAAGTCCCTTTGGTTTTACCATCCAAGAATTCACGAACTCTATCAAATACAATTACAGTATCATTCATGGAATACCCAATAACAGTAAGAATTGCCGCTATAAAATGCTGGTCGATTTCCATACCGAAAGGCATAACTTTGTAAAACAAGGAGTAAATCCCTAAAACAAATATAACATCATGCGCAACAGCAGCAATCGCGCCTAAACTGTATTGCCATTTTCTGAAACTGATCATTAAGTATAAAAACACTATCGCCATAGCTCCAAGTACAGCCCAGTAAGCGTTTGTCTTGATATCTTCCGCAACTGTTGGCCCCACTTTTGAAGCTTGCACAATTCCGAATTTTTTACCTTCATAAGGATTTACAAATTGATTATATGTCAATCCAGCAGAGAAATGATTTTTTAAACTCTCAAACATCAACTTATTTACTTCTAGGTCAGCTTCAATTCCGTGCTCTTCTACCTTATATTTTGTCGTAATCTTTAATTGATTATCATTCCCAAATATTTTAGCTTCTGCACTACCAAACACTTTAGTCAATTCTGCTTTCACTATTTCAGTATCAACCGGCTTCTCAAAACGAACTTGAAAAGTTCTTCCTCCAACAAAATCTACTCCTTGATCCAGTTTATTAGTTGCCAATGAGACAATACTAACGATAACTACAACTGCAGAGAATAAATAAGTCCATTTTTTGATACCTAAGAAATCAAAATGAAAGTTTGTAAAGAAATTTTTAGAAAACCCTGTAACGAAAGACAGGTTGCTTTTATTCTTTAGACTCCAGTCAATAAATATTCTTGCAATAAAAATAGAAGTAAATAAAGAGGTTATGATACCAATCAATAAGGTAGTAGCAAAGCCTTTAATAGGTCCAGAACCGAAAATAAACAATACAGCTCCAGTCAATATATGTGTCACGTTCGCATCTACTATTGAACGCATCGCTCCGGTCCAGCTATAAGAAGCTTTAACAGCTTCCTCTAGTGTCTTCCCTTCACGTAATTCTTCCTTTGCTCTTTCATATATAATAATGTTTGCATCAACCGCAGTACCCATTGTTAATACTATACCAGCAATACCAGGTAATGTAAGAACAGCTCCTAAACTTGCTAAAACACCAAACAAAAACAATAAGTTAATTGCTAATGCTACATTAGCATACCAACCTGCTTTTCCGTAGTAAACCATCATCCAAAGAGACACTAAAAGCAGCCCAACAATTGCAGAAGTTGTACCATTGTCAATAGCTTCTTGACCTAAGGATGGTCCTACCACTTCAGATTGAATTATATCAGCAGAAGCCGGAAGTTTACCCGCTCTTAAAACGTTAGCCAAATCTTTAGTTTCTGTTACATCAAAAGACCCTGAAATTTCTGATCTTCCTCCTGAAATAGGCCCTGTAGAAACTCCTGGAGCAGAGTATACAATATTATCAAGAACGATAGCAATATTACTTTTTTGAGTATAAGCTCTACCTGTTAATTCTTCCCAAGCTTTTGCGCCTTGTCCATCCATTTGCATAGAAACTGCAGGCTTGCCCATTTGATCAAATGAGTCTTTAGCATCAGTAACGACACCGCCACCCATTGCAGGTACGTTATCTCTGTTTCCTTTTAAAGCATATAGTTCTACAGCCTCAATATCTTTTGCTTTAGCATCTTGAATTACCGTCAATTTACCCCAAACAAATTTAGCATAACGCTGCTCTGCAGGCAATAAAACTCTAATATCAGATCTTTTAAGATACGCATTTACTGTCGCAGTATCTTTTGGAGAGAAAAGTCCTAAAACCGGTCCGCCACCTTGAGCAATAATTTTATCAAATAAAGGATTATTACCCTTTTTAGATGCAGTAGAATCCTTACCGTCCGTTAATAAAGCACTCAAAGAGTCTTTTACTATTGGCTTAGCCTCTACCGTATTGATTTCTGTTTTTTTTAATGACTCATTTGCAGCCACTAAAAAGCTACCCATCTCATCGATTTTATACGTTTCCCAAAACTCCAATTGGGCGGTACTTTGCAATAATTTTTTAATTCTATCTACATCTTTAGCACCAGGAAGTTCAACAAGAATTTGTCCGGACTCTCCTAACTTTTGGATATTAGGCTGAGTTACACCAAATTTATCGATACGTTTCCTCAAAACACCAAAAGCACTTTCTACAGACTCATCGACTTTCCTTCTGATAACCTTTTGAACTTCGGAATCAGACATTTGATAATCAACTCCACCTTCACCTTGTAAACTTCTGTTTGCAAAAATATCTGGCGATGCCAACTTCACAGTTCCTTTAGAATTAGCTTCAAAAGCTTCAAAGAAAGCATCTATATAATTCAGGTTCCCTTGTTTATTTGCAGTAGCATCCGCTAAAGACTTATTAAAAACAGGGTTTTTCGAATTATTAGATAATCCTTTTAATATATCTTTAACTGAAATTTGTAGTATCACGTTGATACCACCTTCTAAGTCTAGACCTTTATTAATCTGCTTATCTTTTACCTCATCAAAAGTAAAATCTGCAAATCCTAAGTTAAACACTTTCTCTTTACCGATAGAATCTAAATATCTCGCTTCTATTTCGGGATTCCCGTCAGCGATAGATTTAGCATCGTCTTTTATTTTACTTGAAACAAAAGTGAATGAAAGTTGGTAAATACTCACCAATGCAAATAGTATTGCGAAAAATTTAATAAGTCCTTTATTCTGCATTATTACTGAAAATTAATTATTTTATATTTATTTATTTTTCCAACCTTTAATATAGTATCTGACAATGATTTAGGTCTAAAAAACAAAAACCAGCTATTATATTATCTTTTTTTAACCGAGCAAATATATAATTAACGTTAACATTAACCAATTTATTTATTGATTAATCTAAAAAAAAGACTGCAAAAGTGCAGTCTTTGTTAATATATAACATATTAATTAAGCTAAAATAGATTTCAAGGCATCATTCATTTGCCTAACTGCATCAGCACTTTTAGCAAACGCTGCTTTTTCTTTCTCATTTAACTCAATCTCAACAATTTCTTCTACTCCATTTTTACCAATAATACAAGGTACGCCTATACATATGTCATTTTGCTCATATTCACCTTCAACAAATACTGAACAGGCAATCATTTTCCTTTGGTCATTCAAAATACTGTCTACCAAATAAGCAACTGAAGCTCCTGGAGCATACCACGCTGAAGTTCCCAAAAGCCCTGTCAGAGTCGCTCCCCCTACCATAGTATCAGCAGCTACTTTTTCTAAAGCTTCTTCTGATAGAAATTGAGATACCGGGATCCCATTATAAGATGCTAAACGAGTCAAAGGAATCATTGTGGTATCACCATGCCCCCCAATTACCATTGCAGAAATATCGTTTGCCGGTTTATCTAAAGTCATTGACAAATACGTTCTAAAACGAGAACTGTCAAGTGCCCCTCCCATTCCTATTATTCTATTTTTGGGCAACCCAGTAGATTTTAATGCCAAATAAGTCATTGTATCCATTGGATTTGAAACTACTACGATAATTGCATTTGGAGAATGAACCAACACACTTTCAACAACAGTTTTTACAATTCCCGCATTGATTCCAATTAATTCTTCACGAGTCATTCCCGGTTTCCTAGGAATTCCAGAAGTAATTACCACAACACTACTATCGGCTGTTTTTGAATAATCATTAGTAACACCCGATACTTTTGTGTTAAAACCTGTATTGGTGGCACATTGCATAATATCTAATGCCTTGCCTTCAGCAAACCCTTCTTTAATGTCCAATAATACAACTTCACTTGCAATTCCTCTATAAGAAATTACGTCTGCGCATGTTGCTCCTACATTTCCTGCTCCTACAATAGTAACTTTCATATTATATGTGTGTGTTTTTTGGTTAGTTAATTAGTGTTTAGACACCTCATTAGGCATCTATATTAGCGTAAACAGCATTTCTTTCTATAAATTCTCTTCTTGGGGGAACTTCGTCACCCATTAACATGGAGAAAACTCTATCTGCTTCTGCCAGACTGTCAATGGTTATCTGTCGCAATGTTCTGAAATTAGGATCCATTGTGGTTTCCCATAATTGTTCCGCATTCATCTCCCCTAAACCTTTATATCGTTGAATAGATGCGCTTCCGCCCATTCTTTCATTAGCTCGATCTCTCTCCGCATCATTCCATGCATATTCCTTCTTAT
>JBLIHD010000168.1:0-4773 GCA_047636335.1 Flavobacterium sp. | reverse complement strand
GTTGAAAAAACGAACTCGTCATTTGCTTTGGACATAAAATTAGCCGATTTGAAACATTAGTTTGACGTATCCACTTAGTATTAAAATGGGTTCGATTTATTCGAACCTTTTTTTGTTTCTAAAGAATTAGTTTCACTACTTTTACGACATATAATCCGACACCGATGGTGTGCCAAAAATAGCAATCCTATGTCATCCGCAAAAAAAGACTACAAAAGAGTTACCACCAAGTCATTAATTGAAATGAAAAATAATGGAGAAAAAATCTCCATGCTTACTGCCTATGATTTTACCATGGCGAAAATTGTCGATTCTGCTGGTATTGATGTTATTCTTGTTGGAGATTCAGCTTCAAATGTGATGGCAGGACATGAAACGACTTTACCAATAACTTTAGACCAAATGATCTATCATGCCTCCTCTGTTGTTCGAGCTATAGAAAGAGCGTTGGTTGTGGTCGATTTACCTTTTGGAAGCTACCAATCAGACCCTAAAGAAGCATTGCGCTCATCCATCAGAATAATGAAGGAAAGTGGCGGACACGCTGTAAAACTGGAAGGCGGAAAAGAAATTAAGGAATCTATAAAAAAAATATTAAATGCCGGAATTCCTGTAATGGGGCATTTGGGTCTGACCCCGCAATCTATCTACAAATTCGGAACTTACACCGTGCGCGCCAAAGAAGACGAAGAAGCTGATAAATTAATGGAAGATGCACAGTTATTGGAAAAGCTGGGTTGTTTCGCGTTAGTTTTGGAAAAAATACCTGCTCACCTAGCTGAAAAAGTGGCCAAAAGCATTTCTATTCCCGTGATTGGAATTGGTGCCGGTGGCGGTGTTGACGGACAGGTTCTTGTGATCCATGATATGTTGGGGATGAACAATGAATTTAGCCCAAGATTTTTACGGAGATACATGAATTTATATGAAGGAATGACTACAGCTATAAGTCAATATGTGACCGATGTAAAGTCGAGCGACTTCCCTAATGAGAAAGAGCAATATTAACCAATTATTAAAGTTAATTTAATAAACAAGGTTGTATATTTACCGGAAAATAAATACCACTATGTCAGAAATGTCTTCATTTATTGTTATTCCCTGTTATAATGAAGAAAAAGGCATTTCGCTTTTAGAGTATTCGACTTTTCTGGAGAACTTCCCCGACACCATGATTTGCTTTGCTAATGATGGTTCAACAGATAATACTCTTGGAGTACTTGAAACTCTAAGAGAAAAACACCCCAATCAGGTTCATATTGTTTCCTTGATAAAAAATGTTGGAAAAGCGGAAGCTGTCAGAACAGGAATCAAGTATTGCAATCTAAATTTCAGTCACCGTTTTATCGGATATCTGGATGCTGATTTAGCGACAAGTCTAGAGGAATTTACAGATATCACCCATTATTTGAAAGACGAAATCGTTTTTTGTTCTGGTTCACGGATCAGGAAAATCGGTTCCGTAATCGAACGACAAAACAGCCGGTTCTTGATCGGTCGCATTATCGCGACTTTCATTTCTCGGGTCCTAGACATAAAAGTCTATGATACCCAATGCGGCTGCAAGGTTTTTACAAAAGAGGTTTCGGAGCTTTTATTTAATAAAGCATTTATTTCAAAATGGCTTTTTGACGTTGAAATATTCTTTAGAATGCTCATCATTTTCGGAAAAGAGAAAGCGCTGCAAAAAATGTATGAAGCCCCTTTAAAATCTTGGATCGAAAAAGGGAATTCTAAAGTAAAACCAACCTACTTTTTTAAACTGTGGATTGATTTGTACCAAATCAGCAAGTTTTACAAAAATAACGCGGAAGAATATGTTTAATTTAGAACAGCTGAAAAATGATTGCAGAGAAATTTAAAAGCAACTCTTACGTTCTGTATGTCTCCGTAATTATTATTGCTCTTTTTAGATTATTGTTGACCGCAACAATTCCCTTACTAGACAAAACGGAAGCGAGATATGCCGAAATTGCAAGAATTATGCAAGAGACTAATCAATGGGTTGTCCCCCAAATAGATTATGGCATTCCTTTTTGGGCAAAGCCACCTTTATCTACTTGGCTGTCGGCCGGTAGTTATTTGGTTTTCGGAGTTAATGAGTTTGCCGCCAGGTTTCCTTCTTTTCTTCTGAGCATACTATTATTGGTCATAGCGGGGAAAATGGCAAAAAAGAGTGGTGTTTCCTTCTATTTACCCGCCTTCATTTTGTTGACGATGCCTGAATTTCTGATTCACACAGGGGTAGTATCTACAGATACGGCTTTAGAGTTTTGCGTGGCCATAATGATGATTGCGTTTTGGAAAACGATGAAAAGCGAGAAGAAAACCTATTGGAATTATTTGTTTTTCGTCGCCTTGGGATTAGGGCTATTAGCCAAAGGCCCGCTTATTATTGTACTTACTTTCCCTCCGTTATTCATATGGTGTTGTCTGGATACACGAAGATTTCGTGAACTTTTTGCTAAGTTTTCGATCATCATCGGGATTCTGATCACCTTAATAATTGGTATACCCTGGTATTATTTTGCGGAACAGCAGTCACCCGGTTTTCTGGATTATTTTATCGTCGGTGAACATTACAAACGCTTCTTGGAACCGGGCTGGAAAGGCGATTTATATGGCAGTGGTCACTCACAACCAAAAGGGATGATCTGGGTTTTCATGCTCGTTTTTGGACTTCCGTGGCTGCACATCGTGTTGCACAAACTTTGGAAAACAAGAAAAACAATTATCAAAAACGATTGGGTCTCCTTCCTTCTTCTGTGGTTGTTTTGGACTCCCCTATTTTTCACGCTTTCCAAAAACATATTGCACACTTATACTCTTCCCATAACGATGCCAATAATGTTTTTAATCGTGTATTGGTGGGAAGATTTCACGCGAAAAAAAATACTAATTCGCGTGGCCCTGATTTTCCCTGCGATTGCTTTTATCGCATACGCGGTAGTTGCAACTGGACTGTTTGATGACAAAATGAATACCGACAAATACATCTTGGAACGGCTTATGGAGAAAAGCGAAAACGAACAGCTTCCGTTGTATTATTGGAAAGAAAAAAATTATTCCGGACAATTTTACACTAACGGAAGAGCGCAAGTTATTACAAATGAAAATCAATTTGATTCCATATTTAAAATCAACAAAAAAATAATTCTGGTTACCTTGAAAAAAAGGGAAAATGAAATTCCCAAAAAATACACAGAACAGATGGTTTTAGCCGAAAGTAATTATAAAACTTCTATTTTTGTGTCAAAATAAAAGAGAAGCATCAAGTCATGAAAGAGAGATCAAGTAAGACCAACCTTCAAGTATTGCACGAAGACAACCATATCATAGTGGTAAACAAACGTGTGGGTGATATTGTGCAAGGGGACAAAACGGGAGATAAACCATTGTCTGAGGTAGTAAAAGAATACATCAAAGACAAATACAACAAACCGGGAGAAGTCTTCCTTGGCGTTGTTCACCGTTTAGACAGGCCTACCACCGGAATCGTAGTTTTTGCCAGGACCAGTAAAGCACTGACACGATTGAATGAGTTATTTAAGAACAGGGAAACCCAAAAAACGTATTGGGCTATCGTAAAGAACAAACCGGTAAACTCCCGGGATAAATTGGTCCATTTCATCAAAAGAAACGAAAAAAACAATACTTCAAAAGCGCACATCAAGGAAGTCCCAGACAGCAAATTAGCGAGTTTGGACTATACTGTTTTCAAGGAATTGACCAATTACTTTGCGCTGGAAATCAATTTGCATACGGGAAGACACCACCAAATAAGGGCGCAACTTTCAGCCATTGGCTCTCCCATAAAAGGGGACCTCAAATATGGTTTTGACAGAAGTAACCCTGACGGGGGAATTCATTTGCATGCTAGGAAATTACTGTTTATTCATCCCGTCACTAAAGAAACCCTGTCCGTAACCGCACCAGTACCAAACGAAGTTATTTGGAATGCTTTATGATTTTGTTTGAAGAAAAAATCATAATCAAAATTTAAAAATTAACTTGCATAAGAATTAACCAGCTAATTTTAAAATGAATTATAAAACAAATATAGACTTCCGGAAAGAAACTTTAGTAAAGCTTCTCAACAACGTTATTATTCACGAAAAGGAAATCATTCAGGCATTATACGATGATTTCAAAAAGCCAGCTTTTGAATCAGTTCTAACGGAGACCAGTTATGTCATTTCGGAATTAAAAGACACCATCAAGAATATACACAGCTGGGCAAAACCCGAAAAAGTCTTCCCATCTATTCTCAATTTCCCTTCAACTGATCATATCTACAGAGAGCCTTATGGAAAGGTATTAATAATAGCCCCTTGGAACTACCCGTTCCAATTGGCTCTTTGCCCATTGGTTTCTGCAGTTGCAGCAGGAAATCAGGTGGTTATTAAACCTTCTGAATTAACGCCTAAAACGTCAGCAATAATTGCTAAAATCATAGCAAGCACCTTTCACATAAATCATGTGGAGGTTATACAAGGTGGCGTTGAAGTTTCCCAAAATTTGCTTTCACAGCGCTGGGACTATATTTTCTTTACCGGAAGTGTACCTGTTGGAAAGATTGTCGCAAAAGCCGCAGCTGTAAATCTGACTCCGGTAACGCTTGAACTTGGCGGAAAAAATCCTTGCATTGTCGATGAAACTGCTAATTTAAAGCTCGCGGCCAAAAGAATCGTTTGGGGAAAATTCATAAATGCGGGCCAAACCTGCATCGCGCCTGATTATATCTTGATACAAAAAGATGTCAAAAACAAGTTT
>JBLIHD010000167.1:0-4786 GCA_047636335.1 Flavobacterium sp. | reverse complement strand
TTTAATATTCAAAACTTGGGTCCAAAAATAAGTTACGATAACGATGAATTTAGCACTAATTTTTTGCCTGCAAATTTAAAATTGGGAACTGGATTTGATTTCATTCTTGACGATTACAATAAAGTCGCCGTCAATCTCGAATTCAACAAGTTATTGGTACCAACACCGCAAAATCCCGATTTAAACGGAGACGGAACAACTACACCTGAGGAAAGAGCGCAAAATTTAGACAACTACCGTTCGATAGGATGGGCCTCAGGAGTTTTTAAGTCATTTGGAGATGCACCAGAAGGATTCAGCGAAGAGCTTAAAGAAATTACTTATGCATTGGGAGCCGAATATTCATATCAAGATTCATTCGCGATGCGGCTGGGTTACTTTAATGAAAGTAATTTAAAGGGAGCTCGAAAATTTTTCTCTCTCGGTGCAGGTTTTAAATACAATGTAGTCAAAGTAGATGTTTCATACTTATTTTCAGCATCAAAAGTAAAAAATCCGTTAGAAAACACTTTGCGCTTCTCTTTAACCTTTAACTTTGGAGACAAATACGATGAATACTAGCTATAAATTAAATTTAACTTAAAAATCCAAATTTCAAATTGTTGAAATTTGGATTTTTTTTCCAAAAAAAATAATGAAAGAAATATCTATTACGACTACTTTCACTGCATATGATGCAGTTTATGAATTACCAAACGAAATCCAAAACCTAATGGCACAGGCTATCGACGTAAGAAAAAAAGCTTACGCTCCTTATTCGAAATTCCGGGTCGGAACTGCCATTCTTTTAGACAACGGTAAAATTGTTTTAGGCTCAAACCAAGAGAATGCTGCATATCCCTCCGGGCTCTGCGCCGAACGCGTCGCCATTTTTCAGGCGGGAGTTATATATCCTGAAGCAAAAATTTTAAAAATGGCAATTACCGCGGCATCAGACATAAATACAACCACGAATCCGATCCCTCCTTGTGGTGCATGTAGGCAGTCAATCGCTGAGTATGAAACAAAACAAGACACCCCTATTGAAATCTATTTCATGGGAGAATCAGGAGACATATATAAATCAGAGTCCTTGAAAAACTTACTTCCTTTTATGTTTGATAAAAACTTCTTGTAAAAAACCTAAAAACTAGCTTTATAATTTCTCTTCTCAGTTGGAATGTCTTATTTTTGCAACTCGCAAATTTGTGTGAGGAAACTGTTTTGCGTCATTAGGTACTAGTAGATAACACACTAAAAACTTTAGCAAAAGAACAATCGAGATGAAAGAAGTTACAAAAGAGGTTTATTTAAAGTGGTATGAAGACATGCTGCTTTGGAGAAAGTTTGAAGACAAGCTTGCAGAATTATATATAGGACAAAAAGTCAGAGGGTTTTTACATTTGTACAATGGTCAGGAAGCCGTCCTTGCAGGTGCATTACATGCAATGGATTTGACAAAAGATAAAATGATCACTGCATACAGAAATCACGTTCAACCAATTGGTATGGGTGTTGACCCAAAACGCGTAATGGCAGAACTTTTAGGAAGAGTTACCGGAACATCAAAAGGAATGGGTGGATCTATGCATATTTTCTCAAAGGAACACCGTTTTTATGGTGGACACGGAATTGTAGGTGGACAAATTCCTCTAGGGGCCGGATTGGCTTTTGCAGATAAATATTTTGAAACTGGCGGTGTGACATTGACCTATTTTGGTGATGGAGCAGCTCGTCAGGGCTCACTACACGAAGCATTTAACATGGCTATGTTATGGAAATTACCTGTTGTTTTTATCGTTGAAAACAACGGTTATGCAATGGGAACATCTGTGGAAAGAACGGCAAATCATACTGACATTTGGAAACTAGGCCTAGGATACGAAATGCCTTGCGGACCCGTTGACGGAATGAACCCCGTAAAAGTTGCCGAAGCAATGACAGAGGCAATCGAAAGAGCACGTCGCGGAGATGGACCAACATTCCTTGAAATGAAAACTTACCGTTACAGAGGACACTCGATGTCGGATGCACAATTATACCGTTCGAAAGACGAAGTTGAAGAATACAAAAAAATTGATCCAATCACACAGGTTTTAGATTTGATAAAGGAGCAAAAATATGCTAATGATGAAGAAATAGACATCATTGACAAAAGGGTAAAAGCATTGGTTCAGGAATGTGTGACATTTGCTGACGAATCCCCTTACCCTGATGTTCAACAATTATATGACGTAGTATACGCGCAAGAAGATTATCCATTTTTACCTCATAAACTATAAATCAATTATGGCGACAATTATAACAATGCCTCGTTTGAGCGATACTATGACGGAAGGAACGGTAGCGACTTGGCTTAAAAAAGTAGGAGACAAAATTAACGAAGGTGATATCCTTGCGGAAATTGAAACCGACAAAGCAACAATGGAATTTGAATCCTTTCACGAAGGGGTACTTTTGCATATTGGGATACCAGAAGGCGAAGCTGCACCGGTAGACTCTTTACTTGCAATTATCGGTGATGAAGGTGAAGATATTTCGTCCCTACTGGAAGAAAAAACATCAACGACTGAACCAGTAAAAGAAGAAACTGATTCTAAACCAGAAGTCAAAAAAGAAGATGCTGAATCGTCAACAACAAAGGCTTTGCCTGAAGGAGTTGTGGTTGTAACGATGCCTCGTCTTAGCGACACAATGACCGAAGGAACTGTAGCTACTTGGCTGAACAAAGTAGGAGATAAAATCGCTGAAGGCGATATCCTTGCTGAAATCGAAACTGACAAAGCAACGATGGAATTCGAATCTTTCAATGAAGGTACTTTATTGTACATCGGTATTGAAGAAGGAGAATCAGCACCAGTTGACAGCTTATTAGCTATCATAGGACCCGAAGGAACTGACATTAGTGGAATTGCTGAAAATTATAAAACTAAAGGTACTGAGGAAGAAGAAGAAAAAGCTACTCCTGTTGCAGCTGAAGAGCCAAAACCAGCACCATCTGAGAAATCGGAACCAATAGTACAAGAGGCATCAACTGATGGACAACGTATTTTAGCATCTCCACTGGCTAAGAAAATCGCAAGTGACAAAGGAATTCAATTGACTCAAGTGAAAGGTTCGGGTGAGAACGGACGTATCGTAAAAAGCGATATCGAAAACTTCACTCCCGTGGCCACAACTGCTCCAACGGCTAGTGCAACTGCACCAACAGCTGCTAAACCAGAAACAGCAACGGCCGCAAAAGTGTTTGTTCCCGCTGGAGAAGTTTTCACTGAAGAAATCAAGAATTCGCAAATGCGAAAAATCATCGCCAAACGTTTAGCGGAATCTTTATTCACTGCTCCACACTACAACTTGACAATTGAAGTAGCGATGGACGAAGCAATGAAATCAAGAGTCACTATAAATAGCATTCCTGACACAAAGGTATCTTTTAATGATATGGTGATAAAAGCCTGCGCAATGGCATTGAAAAAACACCCGAAAGTCAACTCTACATGGAGAGAAGATTCAATCCTTATAAATCACCACGTGAATATTGGTGTTGCTGTAGCGGTTGAAGACGGATTAGTTGTTCCCGTATTACGATTTACCGACGCTATGAGTTTATCTCAAATTGGAGGAAGCGTGAGAGATCTTGCAGGAAGAGCTAAAAACAAAAAATTATTGCCAACAGAAATGGAAGGAAGTACTTTTACCGTTTCTAACCTTGGAATGTTTGGTATTACCGAATTCAACTCCATCATTAATCAGCCCAATTCAGCAATCCTTTCAGTTGGAGCGATTGTAGAAAAACCGGTTGTTAAAAATAGCCAAATCGTTGTAGGAAACACAATGATGTTATCTTTGGCTTGCGATCACAGAACTGTTGACGGCGCTACCGGAGCCCAATTTTTACAAACATTGAAACAATTTATAGAAAGTCCAGTTACGATGCTTGCGTAAAAGAAAAAATCTATTCTTTATATTAAAAATCCCATTTTGAAATTTCAAAATGGGATTTTTTTGTTAAATAAAATAAGTTACCTAACCCTATTCTTTTCCTCAATCCAACGAGACATATATTTTGTACTTGTCAATGTATGATGTTGCAACATCGCGCCCATAAAATTATTCAAGCGATGTTGTCTTAAGTTTCCCAGTAACTCATTTATAGCTTTCTTAAAATCTTGTGCAAATATTTCTTTTGAAAACTTTTGCTTAACGATTGTAAATCCTTTAAATTGTGAATCTGACCACATTGTTTGATTCCTGTACAATTCAATCGCTAATATGGCAAATTCTTGAGCATCGTCATCAATAAAACCATTCCACTGAAAATCACCGTACATACCTTCAGCCCCTATATTTGTGGTTACACTTGGCGTACCGCATATCATAGCTTCTAACAGTTTGCCCTTTAAACCAGCACCGAAACGCAAAGGAGCCAATACAACCCGAGCGCTTCTAACTACTTCTTGCGCGTCCTCAGCACGTCCCATAATATGAAACCTCTCTTTTATACTGTGCAGCTGTAAGACTTTTTGAGAAGGATAAGCACCGTAAACATTCAAAACTGCTTCAGGAATGCTTCCTTTTATCAATGGCCAAATTGTTTCTTTTAAATACTGAACCGCGTTCCAATTAGGCTCATGAAGAAAGTTACCTATAAAAACAAAGTTTTTCCTTTCTCCAAATGATGGTATTTCTTTCATCCTTAATAACTGTATTGGCTCTACTAAAAATGGTAAATAATACAATAAAGCTTTATTAACTTTAAATACCGACTCTAATACCTCCATTTCAAATTCAGAAATAATCAGAGAAA
>JBLIHD010000166.1:0-4794 GCA_047636335.1 Flavobacterium sp. | reverse complement strand
TTTCTATTTTGAAAATCTTGGCAGGGTTGTGACACATTTTTTCGACAATTTTCTCGATACTGATTTTGCCTTGATGATACGCTTCAAACATAGCCACCACACCGTGTTGAACTAAAGGTCCTCCTGCAGGGGCTTTTAGATACGATTGCTTTTTTTCCTCCAATGTGTGAGGGGCGTGATCTGTGGCGATCACGTCAATTCTATCATCCAGCAAAGCTTCCCAAAGTACTTTTCGATCTTTAGCCGTTTTAACAGCCGGATTCCATTTTATAAGATTCCCCTTGGTTGCATAATCTTCATTGGTAAACCATAAATGATGAATGCAAACTTCGGCAGTGATTTTCTTGTCTTCCAAAGGAATTTTGTTGGTGAACAAACTCATTTCTTTGGCAGTGGACAGGTGAAATACATGCAAACGCGCGCCTGTTTTTTTTGCGAGAGCGACTGCTTTAGAAGAAGAAATGTAACAGGCTTCTTCAGATCGAATAAGATGGTGTGCCGTAACGGGAACATCTTCCCCAAACTCCGCTTTATATTTTTCTAAGTTGTTTCTAATGGTAGCTTCATCCTCACAATGAACCGCAATAAGCATTGGTGTGCTTGAAAATATTTTTTCAAGAGTGGCTTCATTGTCAACTAGCATATTCCCGGTTGAAGAGCCTAAAAATATTTTGATTCCAGCCACATTCTTAGGATTTGTCTTTAGGACTTCTTCCAAATTATCGTTGGTCGCACCCATCATAAAGGAATAATTCGCGTATGATTTTTCGGCTGCTAGCTGATATTTTTCTTCCAAAATGGATTGGGTAACCGCATTAGGAACCGTGTTGGGTTGCTCAATATATGAAGTGATTCCGCCTGCAACCGCTGCCCTGGATTCCGACTCTATATCACCTTTATGGGTAAGTCCGGGTTCTCTAAAATGCACTTGATCATCAATGGCACCCGGCATCAAATAATTCCCTTCTGCATCGATAATTATACATTGGGATGATTTGGCACTTATGCTTTCTGAAACCTCAACAATTAAGTCATTTTCAATTAAAACATCGCCCTCAAAAATCACCCCTTCATTTACTATTTTGGCATTCTTAATTAAAACCCTATTCATTGTATTTTTCTTATAAACTGTTAACTAATTTTTTTAATCTCAAGGAAATTACCCCGAAAACGGCTTCAACTATTATTGAGTTACTCATTTTCGACTCTCCTTTTGTTCTGTCTGTAAATATTATTGGAACCTCAACAATATTGAATTTGTTGCAAAATGTCCTGTATTTCATTTCAATCTGGAATGCATAACCCACAAACTTTATTTTGTTCAGATCAATTTTTTCCAAAACTTCTCGTCTGTAACATATATAACCCGCTGTTGCATCATGAATTTTCATACCGGTTATCAGTCGCACATAAACTGAAGCGAAATAGGACATCAATACACGGTTTAAAGGCCAGTTGACCACATTCACCCCCGTGACATAGCGCGAACCGATAGCTAAATCCGCTTTGCCAAAATGACAAGCGTTGTACAGTTTTTCCAAGTCGTTGGGATTGTGGGAAAAATCAGCATCCATTTCAAAAATAAAGTCATATCCATTTTTCAATGCCCATCTGAACCCATGCACATAAGCAGTTCCCAATCCAGATTTTTTCTCTCTGTTTTCCAAAAATAAACGCCCTTTAAATTCTGTTTGCAAAAGCTTTACCCTACCCGCAGTATGATCCGGAGAATTATCATCAACGATGAGAATATGAAAAGGTTTGTGTTGAGAAAGCACCGACCTGATAATGCTTTCGATATTTTCAATTTCGTTATAGGTAGGAATTATAACAATACAATCGTTCATACTTCTATTGATTTCCCCGCAAAAGTAACCTTTTTATGGCATTTGATTCATAATAAAATTATAATAAAAAGATTGATATAAAAAATTACTAATTTTGTCCATTATGATTGAACATATACTTCATCCGAGAATCACCGATAATAAAGATTGGGCGACATTTTTATTTATATTGTCATTCGCCATCATCGCCATAACTAAATCCGTTTACGAAAATCGATTTAGCGACTTTATGAATCTACTGTTTTCCGACAAATATAATAAGGTGTATCGCGATGGAAGTCAGTTGAAAAGCAGTTTTACCATTTCTCTTTTTTTCTCACAGGTTATTTCATTGGCCTTTTTTATTCAACTATCATTGACCTTATTTGGCTATGCATCCAAGACCGATTCGACACTTTACATTCAAATCATAACTTTTCTTATTTTCTTTATATTGTCAAAATATTTGGTGGAAAAAATTATCGCTACGGCATTCAATATCGAAGAGTTTGTAGAGCAATTTAACATGCAAAAAGTTACTTACCGAACATATATTGGGCTTATAATACTGCCAATCAACATTATTCTGTTTTATTACGACACAATACCCAGAATTATTCCATTAATAATTATATCTACAGTACTGACAATTAACGTTATAACATATTTGATTTCAATAAAAAAACATCAAAATTTAATAATGGGCAAGTTGTTTTACTTTATTTTATATCTTTGCACTCTCGAAATAGCCCCCTATTTTTTCTTATATTATTTGATTACAAAAGGAGGCGCTTAGAAAAAGTTAAAATATGAAAGTGAAAACAATTTTGGTGTCACAACCCGAACCTAAAGTAGAGAATTCTCCTTACTTTGAGCTTCAGCAAAAACATAAATTAAAAATTGATTTCAGACCTTTTATACATATAGAAGGAGTTAGTGCAAAAGAGATAAGATTACAAAAAATCGATCTCAATCACTATACTGCAATTATTTTAACGAGTAGAAATGCTGTAGATCATTTTTTTAGAGTCGCTGAAGAAATGCGCTTTAAAGTACCCGAAGGATTGAAATATTTTTGTCAATCTGAAGCTGTCGCATTTTACTTACAAAAGTATGTCGTATACAGAAAACGAAAAATCTATGTTGGCCCTAAGGACTTCGCTGATTTATCTCCACTGATAAAAAAATACAAAGACGAAAAATTCCTTTTGCCCGCTTCGGATCAATTAAATGTTGACGCACCTATTACCCTTAACGGATTAAAAGTAGACTGGACGCAAGCCGTCTTCTACAAAACGGTAATGAGTGACCTATCTGACTTGGCTGATGTTTATTATGATATTTTAGCCTTTTTTAGCCCGACGGGAATAAAATCTCTGATGAAAAATTTTCCGGAGTTCGAACAGAACAATACGAGAATAGCCGTTTTTGGTAGCTCAACTCAAAAAGAAGCCTTGGACAATGGTTTAAGAATCGATATTCTTGCCCCAACTCCAGATACACCATCGATGACGATGGCATTAGAAAAATACATTCTTGAATGCAATAAAGGAAAATAAGTAAGTTCCTTACTTTATAAAAAAACCGCGATGATCGCGGTTTTTTTATTTCATGGTTTTAAATAAAAGCGGTAAAACGATCCTGTTTATCTAATTTTGATTAATTTTGATTCTGAATGACAATCAAAATCAAGGTTTACGTTCCAAAAATTAACTTATGAAAATCAACTCGCTTGTAGTAGAAATAGACGGTATCGATAAAGAGATTTTAAGATCCCTCATGGAAGACGCCCGTAAACCAATTCTGCAAATAGCGAATAAAATAGGCATCTCTGGAGCAGCCATCCATCAACGGTTGAAAAAACTGGAACAATCTGGCGTGATTTCGGGCTCTAAGTTTGTGGTGAATCATAAAGTTTTGGGATATAACACCATGGCATTCGTTGGCGTTTATTTGGACAAGGCCGCGAAAAACCCCGAAGCCGTAAAGGAATTAAGAAAAATACCTGAAGTATTGGAATGCCACTACACTACCGGGAACTGGTCCATATTGATAAAGATAATCTGTCGGGACAATCAACATTTAATGCAATTACTCAATACCAAGATTCAGGCGATCGAAGGCGTTTCAAGAACAGAAACCTTTATTTCGTTGGACCAACAAATTGACAGACAAATACAATTATAAAACCCCAAAACAAGAGATCCCAAATCTCAATCTTCATAAATTGGGATTTGGGATTTTAAATATTGGCTTTTCTTTAATCCCTTCTACTTCCACCCATATAGATTGAAACATAATACAGTAAGGTCGCGATTGACCCAAGCGCAGCCACCACATAGGTCCTAGCCGCCCATTTTAATGCGTCTTTCGCGCCTGCTTGTTCTTGTTGCGTAAGCATCCTTTTATTCTCCAACCAAGCCAAAGCACGATTACTCGCATCATACTCCACAGGTAAAGTAACTATTGAAAATATAGTGGTTGCAGCAAACAGGACGATTCCAAAAAGTAATAATTGCGGAAAAGTCCTCATCATCAATATCCCACCTATCAAAATCCATTGCATATATGTGGATGCCACATTAACAAATGGCACTAGTTTGGAACGCATCGTCAACCACTGATATCCCACAGCATGTTGTACCGCGTGACCGCATTCATGTGCGGCAACCGCAGCCGCAGCTGCATTGCGTTGGTTATAAACTGCCTCACTAAGGTTCACAGTTTTTTCCATTGGGTTATAATGATCCGTCAATTGTCCCGCCACTGAAATCACACGTACATCACGAATGCCGTTATCAGCCAGCATTTTCTCGGCAATCTCGGCACCACTCATTCCGTTTTGCAGTTGCATCTTAGAATAGTGCTCAAATTTGCTTTTTAGCCTTGAACTTATCAACCAGCTTGCCAGCATAATCGCACCGGCCAATATCAAATAACTCATTCCCATATCCTTTGTGTTTTTTTT
>JBLIHD010000165.1:0-4815 GCA_047636335.1 Flavobacterium sp. | reverse complement strand
TTTTTTTTTATGGAAAAGCTTTTGCCTTTTACAATGAATGATCTCGCCAAAATTACCAACCATAGAAGTGGGGAAATAAAATTTGGGGAAAAAATGATTACGGTCCCAAAAGGGACTGATCCGATCTCATTTTTAAAAACCTGTGAAGCAAAATATGTTCTATTGGGAATTCCCGAAGATATTGGAATCAGGGCCAATTACGGGAGGCCAGGGGCTGCATCTGCTTGGGATAGCGCCATAAAAAATATTGCTAACATTCAACACAATCGTTTTTGCAAAGGAAGTCAGCTGATCGTCTTAGGACAAGTTAATGTCTTTGAAGAAATGAAAGAAGTAGAACATTTAGACTTCCATGATGTGGACGACCGTTCGAAATTGAGTCAGTTAGTAAAAAAAATTGATAAGGATGTTTCCCACATTATTTTTAATATTATCAAAGCAGGAAAAACCCCCATAATTATTGGAGGAGGACATAATAATTCTTACGGCAACATAAAGGGCGCCGCACTTGCGAAGGGCAAACCTGTAAATGCCATTAATTTTGACGCACATTCCGATTTTAGAATCTTGGAAGGACGGCACAGCGGAAATGGTTTTTCCTATGCTTATGAGGAAGGCTTTTTGAAAAAGTATTTTGTTTTTGGTTTGCATGAAAATTACACTTCCAAAAGCGTACTGGATATTATTAAAAAAACCGAAGACCGCGTGCGTTATAACTCCTATGACAGTTTAAAAATAAGAAAAGAAATCGAGTTCAGTCAAGAAATGAGTAATGCACTGGCATTTATCGAAACCGATTTTTTCGGAATCGAAATTGATTTGGATGCCATACCGAATATAGCCAGTAGCGCAATGACTTTGAGCGGTTTCTCTGTAGAGGAACTAAGGCAGTTTATTTCCTTTTTTGGCAAAAACAAAAATGTCGCATACCTACATATATGCGAAGGGGCTCCTGATCTGGACGAGGAGAAAAACAATCACCTTGTAGGCAAATTGATCGGTTATTTAGTCACTGACTTTATAAAATCAAATAATAGCGTCGGTTAAATAAAAACTAATTTTTATTTTATATAATCTGTCTTACTTCATTCGAATCTGTAGAAGGAATAGGCATCAAAAATAATAATCCTATCTTTGTCAAAACTATCTATGTACTTACTACAGGATATTTAATTTCAAAAATATGTTATTCGAAGATTTATCACTTTCAAAAAGTATACAAAGAGCCGTATATGAACAAGGCTACACTAACCCCACTCCCATCCAAGAACAATCAATCCCACTCGTTTTAGCGGGCAAGGATTTAATAGGATGTGCGCAAACAGGAACAGGAAAAACGGCGGCATTTGCCATACCCATAATACACCAATTACACCGCATTGTGGGATCGTCAAAAAAAGCCAAACAAATTCGCGCCCTGGTAGTGACCCCTACACGAGAATTAGCCGTTCAAATAGGCCAAAGTTTTGACACTTATGGTAAATATACCAATTTAACGCAACTCACCATTTTTGGAGGTGTTTCTCAGAACCCTCAAGTGGATGCACTAAAAAATGGTGTTGACGTTTTAGTTGCTACCCCAGGAAGGTTATTAGACTTGCACAAACAAGGATTTATTGATCTTGACCACTTGCACGCCCTAGTACTCGATGAAGCTGATCAAATGCTTGATATGGGATTCGTGAACGATGTCAAAAAAATCGTAAAACTCACCCCTAAAAACAGACAAACACTATTTTTCTCGGCAACGATGCCAATCGCTATACGTGAACTGGCTGAAATGTTCCTTACTAATCCAGAAACAGTAACCGTATCTCCGGTTTCATCCACTGCGGAGAATGTTGAGCAACATGTTTACTTTGTCGAGAAAACAGAAAAAAGAAATTTGCTGTATCATTTGATCAAGAATCAAGATCTATCAGACGTATTGGTATTTTCGAGAACAAAACATGGCGCGGACAATGTCGTTAAAGCTTTACGCAAAAATAACATCGCAGCCGAAGCCATTCATGGCGATAAATCACAAAATGCAAGACAACGTGTTTTGGAAGCATTCAAAAACAAAGAGGTTGGAGTTCTTGTAGCTACAGATATAGCCGCTCGTGGAATTGACATTGACCAACTACCATTTGTCATTAATTTTGATTTGCCAAATATACCCGAAACCTATGTGCATCGTATTGGAAGGACTGGCCGCGCTGGGAATGGTGGAGTGGCCATTTCTTTTTGCAGTAAAGATGAACATGGTTACTGGAAGGATATTCAAAAATTAATAAAAGTTAATGTTAAAACCATTAGCGACCATCCTTATCCATGGCATTCCGGGAGTCCTGAGACTGCTCCGGGAGGATCAAACAAGCCCAAAAACTCAAATAGAAGTGGTGGTGCCCATAAATCCCGCAAATCAGATGCTTCAAAACAAAATAAGAAACGCTGGTACTAATTAGATTGAAAATCTAATCGTCAAGCTGTAAGAAAAGCCTTTTGCCATCCTGGTAAAAGGCTTTTTTTATTAGTCAAAACCTTAATATAGAGTTAATTAAGTGTTATTTTTTTTTAGCAAAAATTTATTTTTTTGTAATTTTAATTACATAATTAATAAACCTTTAAAAACTTTAAATTATGAAGACTTTAGTAAAAAGAAACGGTTTCGCGCCTTTAGTGACAAATCCATTTTCAACGTCTGTAGATGCATTTTTTGATGATTTCGCCCCACTAGACCTTATGGGTTGGACCGATCGAAATCTCGCTAGCACTGGTAGCAATTTGCCGTCAGTAAACGTAAAAGAAACGGATAAAAAAATTGAAATTGAATTGGCAGCCCCTGGTTTGAAAAAACAAGATTTTAAAGTGGAAGTTGATAATAATATGCTTTCTATTTCTTCAGAAAAAGAACAAGAAAAAGAAGAAACCAGAAAAAAAGACAATTACTACCGAAAAGAATTTAATTATCAATCATTCCACAGATCCTTCAGTTTGCCGGACTATGCGGATGAAAACAAAATTAGTGCAAATTATAAAGATGGTATCCTTCATGTGGAGATTGATAAAAAAGAAGGAGTACAACAAAGAATAGCCAAGACTATATCCATTAAATAAAAAATAACAAGTTTTAATTCAAAAAAAAATCTTGTCGTATCAATCGCAAAATCATGTTAAGATGATTTTGCGATTTTTTTATTTAAAAAAAGAATATCTAAACCAATGGAGATTCTTTTAATTTAAATATTAATTGATTGATCGTTTTAACCAATAGCGCAGGTGCAAATGGCTTAATGATTATATCATTCATTCCTGCTGAAAGAGCTTCTTCTATAACCTCTTCCTTATCAAATGCAGTCAATGCTATTATAGCAGTGCTAATACCTTTTCCACGAATTCTTCTGGTGGTTTCAAAACCGTTCATAACCGGCATATTTATATCCATTAATATGACGTCAAATTCTAATGTTTCAAGAATTTCGAGTGCTGTCAATCCGGAATCCACAACGGTACATTTATAATTGTGTTTTTCGATAATTTTTTTTGTGATTAACTGATTTATCGAATTGTCATCGACCACCAAAACATTGAAGATTTGACCTTTGGTTAAATCAACTTTAATGTTATTTATTAAGCTAATAGTTTTAATGGGATCGCAGTCAAATGGTATTGTGAAGGTAAATGTAGTTCCCTCGCCCATTTTACTTTCAAGGGAAATTGTGCTATTGAATAATTCCAGTAAACGTTTCACAATAGACAAGCCTAAACCCGTACCTTGATAATCGATTTCTTTTCTTCCTATCTGCACAAATTTTTCGAATATTTTTTCCTGATCCTCTTCGGCAATTCCCAATCCATTATCTTGAATCTTAAATTCAATAAAATGCATACTTTTTTCTACTTTTATCAAATTTGCATTAATATTTACCTCACCATTCTTTGTGAATTTCAACGCATTACTGACTAAATTTATAAGAATTTGTGAAAATCTCAATTTATCCCCTATCAAGTATTCCGGAATTGCGGAGTCTACGTTAACATTAATGGAATTCTTATGATTCTTAGCGATAAATGACAAAGAATTTTTAATCATATTAATTTCATCCGAAATATTAAACGTCAAACTTTCAAGAACAATCCTGTTTTCCTCTATTTTATTAATTTGAAGAACATCATTTACGAGCGACAACAGGTATCTTGCTGAAAATTTAAGAGAACCTAAATGCGGACTGTTCGCTAATTCCTTATGTTCATCTAACAGCATATTTGTTATCCCTAAAACTCCATATAAAGGAGTTCGGAGTTCATGGGTAATTGTAGAAACAAATTGTGATTTAAGCTGGGAGGCGACTTCAGCTTTTTCCTTAGCGACACTTAATTGTTCATTGGCAACAATAAGTTCGGAGTTCTTTTTTTTCTTAAAGTTATAATTTTTATATAATGAGTAAATTAAAAGCATAAACACTCCCGTAATAATAACAAATAGTAGAACAATGATTCTCGATTGCTGGAGGCTTTTATACTGCAACTCTTTTTCAAGCTCAATTATATCAACTTTTCTTTTGTATTCATCCAACTCAAGATTAATACCTACCATATTGGCTTTTCTCAGTTTTTCTGAATCTTCGAGTTCTGCTCGAATACTGTTGTAGAGAGCCAAGTTTTCATAAGCTTCTTTGTACTTGCCCATTTTCGTCAATAACATCGCATATTCTTCATGCGTATATGATAAATTTGATTTCTCACCCCATTCATTACCAAGCTTAATGGCTGCTAAAAAAAACAAACTAGCCTTTTCATATTCGGATCTACTCCCAAAATACATTCCATTGA
>JBLIHD010000164.1:0-4831 GCA_047636335.1 Flavobacterium sp. | reverse complement strand
AGACGTCCGCCGCCGCCGCCTGGTTTGGATATAGATCAACATATTTTTATATTATTTAGTGTTGCAATACTGTTCGGCATTTATATTATTTACAGGAATAACTTAAAAAGAAAAAACCCAATTTAAATTGGGTTTTTTCTTTTTATCAGGCTAACTAGTTTTATTTGTTTCCGTATAATTTAGAAACGTATTTACCTATAACGTCAAATTCCAAATTTATCTTTGTGCCTACTTCAAAGGTGTTAAAGTTAGTGTGTTCGTAAGTGTATGGGATTATGGCTACGCTAAATTGATTTTTTTGCGAATCAACCACTGTGAGGCTTACTCCGTTTACGGTAATCGAGCCTTTTTCGATGGTGATGTTGTTTAGTGTTTCGTCATATACAAAAGTGTAAAGCCAGCTTCCGCCAGTTTCTTTTGCGATAATGCAGGTTCCAACTTGGTCAACATGTCCCTGTACCATATGTCCGTCGAGTCGGGCGCCTAGTTTCATGGCTCTTTCAAGATTGACACTGTCGCCGACTTTCCAATTTCCCAGATTTGTTTTTTTGATTGTTTCGCCGATAGCCGTTATTGTATATGAATTGTCTTTTAGGGCGACTACAGTTAAACAAACGCCATTGTGAGCTACACTTTGGTCGATTTGGAGTTCTGCAGTTATTGATGATTCCACTGTGATGTGAATGTTTTCTTTTTCTTTTTGTATTTCTTGGATGGTGCCAAGGGTTTCTATGATTCCTGTAAACATTTCTTGTTTTATTTTACTAAATTTGCACCTCAAAATTAGCAATAAATAACTTGTAATCATTATGAAAAAAGCAGAAAATATTATCGTGGGGATTTCAATAGGAGATTTAAACGGTATTGGAAGCGAAGTGGTGCTTAAGACTTTCGAGGATTCACGGATGTTAGAGCTTTGTACGCCTGTCATTTTTGCCAATGTGAAAATAATGTCATTTATAAAAAAGAATTTAGAGTCGACGGTTGCCTTACACGGTATTGATAAACTGGAGCAAATTCTGCCAGGAAAGATCAATGTTTTGAATCTTTGGAAGGAAGGTGTGGATTTAAATCTAGGGGTTAACGATGATAAAATTGGCGAGTATGCGGTTAAATCATTTGTCGCGGCTACAAAAGCACTGAAAGAAGGATTGGTAGACTTGCTGGTGACGGCGCCAATAAATAAATATAATATCCAGTCCGATTCTTTTAAGTTTCCGGGTCATACGGATTATCTAAACCAAGAATTGGAAGGTAATGCGCTAATGTTGATGGTTTCAGATAATTTGAGGGTAGGGTTGTTAACGGACCATATTCCATTAAGTGAAGTGGCTTCGCATCTTACAGAAGACTTGATAAAACGAAAAATAGAAACCGTAAGACAATCGCTAGTCCAGGATTTTAGTATTAATAAGCCGAAAATTGCTGTTTTAGGATTAAATCCGCATTGTGGTGACGGTGGGGTTATCGGGAAGGAAGATGATGCAATATTGAAACCTGTGCTTAAAAAAATATTTGAAAAAGGAACTTTGGTTTTTGGGCCTTTTGCAGCTGATGGCTTTTTTGGTAGTGGTCAGTATGAAAAATACGATGCTGTTATAGCCGCGTATCATGATCAAGGGTTGGTTCCCTTTAAGACATTGTCATTTGGGAATGGCGTAAATTTTACCGCGGGTTTAGATAAAATCAGAACTTCCCCGGATCACGGCACCGCTTATGATATTGCGGGAAAAGGGATTGCGGATCATAACTCTTTCAAGGAAGCTGTATATCTTGCCTTGGATGTGTATCGCTCTAGAGTTCAGTATGCGGAAATCAGTGAAAAACCGCTTAAAATTAAAGAAAGACAGCAGTAAATAAAAAAAGAGAAATAAGGTTATTAGTTTTGTAATAATTTTATATCTTTGCACTCCCGAAGTTTGGGGCAAAATTGTGTTGAAATGAATAAGACTAAACAATATTTAATTCCTTTTGTAGGGTTAAAGCTAGGAAAACATCATTTTGAATATCAAATAAGTAATGCGTTCTTTGAAAGCTTTGATTATGATGAATTTAAAAATTCAGATATTAAAGTAAATGTGGTTTTAGAGAAAAAAAGCACTATGCTGGAATTGATTTTCAAGCAACAAGGAACGGTCAACGTGCCATGTGATCTTACGAGTGAAGATTTTGATTTGGCTGTAGAAGGCGATATGAAATTGATAGTTCGTTTTGGTGAGGTATATAATAACGACAATGAAGATTTACTTATTCTGCCATTTGGAGAATTTGAAATAGATATTGCGCAGTATATGTACGAAATGATTGTGCTTTCGGTACCTCTAAGACGAGTTCATCCGGGAGTGGAAGATGGAAGTTTAAAAACTGAAGCGCTTACGAAACTGAATGAGTTAATATTAAAAGAACAGACAGAAGTAGAAGATAAAGAAGAAGAAGAAAATAAAGAAGAGAATATTGACCCGCGTTGGGACAAATTAAAGCAACTATTAACGGATAAATAATATAGTAAAATGGCGCATCCTAAGAGAAAAATCTCCAAAACAAGAAGAGATAAAAGAAGAACACATTACAAAGCTACTGTAGCACAAATCGCTACTTGCCCAATCACGGGTGAAGCGCATTTATACCACAGAGCCTACTGGCATGAAGGGAAAATGTATTACAGAGGGCAAGTTGTTATAGATAAGTCTGTAGCTGTTGCTTAATGCATTTTTTTTGTAAATGATATTGGAACTCTCACATCGTGAGAGTTTTTTTGTTGTTTATAATTTTGTTAAATAAGAAGTTCCAAAACAAGTGGTTTGGATTTTTTTTTGTAATTTTCACCTCTTTTAAACGTTTTTCCAGATGGTAACATTTGAAAAAAAATATTCGAATACAATGAATACAATTACAGCCGCAATAACCGCTGTTGGAGCTTACGTTCCGGACTTTGTTCTTTCAAACAAGGTTTTAGAGACAATAGTCGATACAAATGATGAATGGATAACTTCAAGAACAGGAATTAAAGAAAGAAGGATTCTGAAGGATAAGGATAAAGGAACGTCTTTTTTAGCTATTAAAGCGGCGCAAGACCTATTGTCTAAAACAAATGTCAATCCCTTAGATATCGATTTGATTATTATGGCAACGGCAACGCCAGATATGCCAGTTGCTGCGACAGGAGTTTATGTTGCTACCGAGATTGGTGCCACAAATGCTTTTGCGTACGATTTACAAGCGGCATGTTCCAGCTTTTTATTTGGAATGTCAACTGCAGCTGCCTACATTCAATCTGGCAGATACAAAAAAATACTTCTGATTGGTGCAGATAAAATGTCTTCTATTGTAGATTATACTGATAGATCTACTTGCATAATTTTTGGCGATGGGGCGGGAGCCGTGTTGTTCGAACCCAATTATGAAGGGCTGGGACTACAGGATGAATATTTAAGAAGTGACGGCATAGGCCGTGATTTTCTTAAAATTGATGCTGGAGGATCTCTTAATCCAACCTCATTTGATACAATAAAAGAAAACAGACATAATATCGTTCAAGACGGTAAAACTGTATTCAAGTATGCAGTAACAAATATGGCCGATTCCAGCGAAGTTATTATGAAAAGAAACAACCTGACAAATGAAGATGTTAATTGGTTAGTTCCGCATCAGGCAAATAAACGTATCATTGATGCTACAGCCAATAGGATGAATTTAGAAGAATCCAAGGTTTTGATGAATATAGAAAAGTATGGAAATACGACCTCTGCAACCTTGCCTTTAGTGCTTAATGACTTTGAACATCTGTTCAAAAAAGGGGATACCATTATTTTAGCCGCATTTGGCGGAGGATTCACTTGGGGTTCTATTTATTTAAAATGGGCATACGACAAACAATAAATTTAAACTAAAAACAAATAATTATGGATTTAAAAGAAATTCAGAACCTAATCAAATTTGTAGCAAATTCCGGAGTTGCAGAAGTTAAATTGGAGATGGATGATATAAAAATCACCATCAGAACAACTTTGGAAGGAAATTCGACAGAGAATACATATGTTCAGCAAATGCCTTCTCAAAGTCCGTTTCAGCAAGCTTTAGCTCCGCAACCAGTTGCTCCGGTAGCTTCTACACCAGTTGCAGTTGAAGAAGATTCAAAATACATTACTATAAAATCTCCAATTATTGGAACTTTCTACAGAAAACCATCTCCTGACAAGGCTATGTTCGTAGAAGTGGGAACCACTATAGGGAAAGGTGATGTTCTTTGCGTTATCGAAGCAATGAAATTATTTAACGAAATTGAGTCTGAAGTTTCTGGTAAAATTGTAAAAATCTTGGTTGACGATATGTCTCCTGTTGAATTTGACCAACCTTTATTCTTAGTTGATCCATCTTAATTAATTTTAAATTATACATTTCAGATGATGTTTTGATTTTTTATCTGAAATAATTTAAAATTTAAAAGTCATAATTTAAAATTAAAAAAAAGATGTTTAAAAAAATATTAATTGCAAATAGAGGAGAAATTGCACTTCGTGTAATACGAACTTGTAAGGAAATGGGCATTAAAACTGTGGCTGTTTACTCTACCGCTGATGCGGAAAGTTTGCATGTTAGGTTTGCTGATGAAGCTGTTTGCATAGGGCCTCCTCCAAGCAACTTGTCCTATTTGAAAATGTCAAATATTATTGCTGCTGCAGAAATAACAAATGCTGATGCGATACATCCAGGATACGGATTTCTTTCTGAAAATTCAAAATTTTCAAAAATATGTCAGGAACACGGAATTAAATTTATTGGAGCTTCTCCAGAGATGATTGACCGAATGGGCGATAAAGCATCCGCTAAA
>JBLIHD010000163.1:0-4883 GCA_047636335.1 Flavobacterium sp. | reverse complement strand
TAGCCAGAAAAAACGAAAAAATCATTGGCATTACGCCAGCAATGCCATCCGGGAGTTCCTTAAAATTTATGATGGACGCCTTACCAGAACGAGCTTTTGACGTGGGAATTGCTGAGCAGCACGCCGTAACGCTTTCGGCGGGAATGGCAACTCAGGGAATGGTTGTTTTTTGTAATATCTATTCGACTTTTTTACAGCGCGCTTACGACCAGGTTATTCATGATGTCGCCATACAAAACTTGCCCGTTGTTTTTTGTTTAGACAGAGCAGGGCTAGTTGGCGAGGACGGCGCAACACACCATGGTGTTTTTGATTTGGCTTATTTGCGTTGCATTCCCAATATCATCATTCATTCTCCATTAAATGAAATTGCATTGCAGAATATTTTATATACCGCCCAGCTAGGCCTGAAGCACCCCATAGCCATTCGCTATCCTCGAGGTCGAGGAGTAATTTCGGATTGGCAGTCACTACATTTCGGAAAATATGAAAAAATTGAGATTGGCTCTGCAGAATGCCTAAAAAAAGGTACTGAAACGGCTGTCCTATCCAATGGACCGATAGGTAAAAATGTCACTTTGGCTTTGGCCAACCTGAACAATCCAACAACCATTTCCCATTATGATTTCGCTTTCGTCAAGCCTTTGGACGAAACCGAACTGCATTCCATATTTAACATGTTCAAAACCATTATAACATTGGAGGACGGCGTGATCTCGGGTGGCTTCGGGAGTGCGATTCTCGAGTTTGCGTCGCGCAACAATTATTCCGCAAAAATAAAGACATTAGGAGTCCCTGATGAATTTATTGAACATGGAACTGTTGACGAATTGCAACAATATTGTAACATTGACGTTAAAAGTTTAGAAATAATTTTTTCTGTTTAAGGATAATATTTATTTTCGCCCCTAAACACAATTCGCCGATAATGAAATTACTGTCCATAACTTTTTTGTTTTTTACAATACTTCTTTCATCGAACACCTACTCGCAAAAAATCATCACCACGTTATTGCCGGACAAACAAGCCAAGCCTTTTAAGGACAGCTTATCCCATTGGATCGGAGACAACAAAGTAGGCTTCGATATATCTGAAATCGCCTTTATCAACTGGAATGCCGGAGGTACCAGTTCGATATCGGGACTTTTAAAAAGCAAATTTAGTAGAGTGTACACTAGGGACAATTACAATTGGGCAAATGAGCTAATCATGCGGTATGGCTTAAACAAACAAGATGGCGTTGAGCTAAGGAAAACGGAAGATGCATTTCAGTTTAACTCCACATTAGGCTACAGAAAGGACACTCTTTCCAATTGGTATCATACAGCCAAATTTAATTTCAACACGCAATTCACCAACGGCTATTCCTATCCGAACAAGAATATTCCCATTTCCAGACCTTTTGCCCCGGCCTATATTTTCTTGGGCCTCGGTGCTGAATATGCCACCGAGAAGAAAGACAAGATGCTTTACCTGTCTCCATTCACGTCCAAAATCACTTTTGTTTTAGATCAAAGATTAGCGGATCTGGGTTCATTTGGTGTTGTTAAAGCAGTCTATGACTTGAGTGGAAATTTGATATCTGAAGGCCAAAAATCAAAGGTCGAACTTGGTTTTTTGCTGACAGCTTACTATAAAAAAGAAATCTTCAAAAACATCACTTTTGAGAATCGCTTAAGCCTATATTCGGATTACATAAATGATTTTGGCAATGTCGATGTTGATTATGATATGGCATTGGATCTAAAGGTAAATGAATACGTCAGAACAAACATCGGAATTCACGTCATTTATGATGACAACATAAAAGCCAAAGAAAACATTGACGGACAACAAGTTACCGTAGGCCCTAAGACACAATTAAAGCAAGTTTTAGGACTGGGAGCGGTGTACGAATTCTAATCAAGAAAGCCTGTAACGTCTGCCACAAGCTTTCTAGTAGACATTATCTTAATTTAAAATAATTTTCTCTGTATAGCTTAAACCTTCTCCATTCACTTTTAATATATAAATTCCTGATGCAAGATAATTTAAATTAATTTTTAACAGGCTACTAAAAATTTCATTTTCAACGCTATAAACAACTCTACCATTACTGTCGATTACTTGAATATTCACTTTTCCTATAAAATTTTTAACCCGAATATTTAGCTGTCCATCTGAAGGGTTAGGATAAACACTCATGAAATTATCCTTATCAAATTGACTTACAGCCAATGTACAATTTGCACCTGCAGCTGGCCTTGTAAAATCCTCTGCCTGATCATTACCTACATTTGCATCTCCAGCTGAAGCGTTTGCACCCAATCCTCTTGCAGCAAACACCTCCCAGATTAAACAATAATCCTTCCCACCTGTAAGAGCAAGGTCTGCGGCAATAATAGCATTTCTAGCGTCTATAAATGTGGGGCTACAAGCTTGTAATTTGATTCCATCTAATACAATTCGCATGATTTTATTATTACCACCCGTTCCACTATATTTATTATTATCAAACCCATATTTATTGATGTAGGCCCAGGTTAAATCCCACAACATGGTCGACCAAACTGAGCCTACCCCATGGACTGCTGTTACTGACTTCCCATCAGCATCTATAGTTTGATAATTATTTGTAGAAGCATAAGTCATAGGATTAATCGCCCTATCCGTAGAATACTGAAAGTCTCTTATCCCCTGACCATCTGTAGCTTGTGAAGAAACAAAAGTCCCTATTCCTCTTTTATCGCCACCAAAATCTCCAGGCTTAATCTGCATCATTAATGCAATCCAATCAGACCAGCCTTCGCCCATTTGATCTGCATTATCCAAACATCTAGAATTATTCGCGCCACCCGACAAACGAATTGAAATACCATGTCCATATTCATGCGCAATAATTCCATTATCAAAATCTCCATCTGAATTTACAAAAGCAGCGGCATCTAATTGAATTATAACATTTACAGCTTGAGTCTCCATCTGATTGATAATGTTTTCCCCAATAGACTGACTTACGCTTATGGCAGGTATAGTTATCGACTCATCAGACCCTGACATTACTACTTCTCCTCCAACATTATTAACAACAATTACTGCTATAGCACCTGCGTTCTGCGCCGCTTTTACTTTCACCACAAACGTACAATTTCCTCTTCTTACTAAAACAATCTTTCCGTTCATTTCAGGAGCGTTAGAGGGTACGACACATGCCTGAGATGTGCCAGCTGAGCTATCTAAATAAAGTACTAAATCAGATTGTAGAAAATTAGGCACCACTGGCAAATCAACTCGTCCTGGATTAAAAGAATTTTGCCTAGCTACATAACTTCCGGAAATACCCGAAGGGGAGGTAACTTTTATTGGCTTAATTTCCGGGCCTCTATCCCATAAAAACATCTGCATTCTACCACTATTTCCATCTACAGGACTTGAAAAATTAGCATTATTTAAACTCTTTGGTTCGGCTAATGATCCATCTTGAGCATCAGCATTAACATGGTCATCCGCTTTACCGCCACGCCCATAATTATTAGCTTGGAAATTTCCACTAATTTCATCAAAACCGTACTGGTACCAAACATCGTGCATGATACTGTTCATATAAAAAAGGTTCGTGATTGCTGCATCTATATATGTTGAAGCCTCTACGTCTGTTCCACCATACGGAAAGTCAAAAAGTAGCGATGTTCCGCCTGAAGGACTAAAATCATCGGGGGAATTAACACTAAAGAAATCCTCTCTAGCCCATACATTATTACCTCTAGTTGTAGTGAATTCAGGCCCTATAACCCCATCGATGTCATGCCAGCCAAAGGGAGAAGCAGCATCGTTTGCTGGGTTCGACACAAGTTGAAAAGAAGAATGGTTAGGGCTTTCAAAATTGAATGGTATAACTCGATAAGAGCCTCCAGTTGTTTTGTTGGTCGGAGACGATGAAAAAACCTGTTTATAACTGTAGTCAAATGAACCCAACAAAGAATTATGAGAGTGACTTATTGCTTTGCTATGATCAAAACTACAAGAAGTTACGAAATCGTTTTTTTCTAATAATTTTCTATCTGTAGCATCAATCCTAACACTCCAAATGTGATCTTGACTGGGCGTGTAGATAGTAAAGTCCCAAGCTAATATCAACTTACCTCCATCAGCCTGATGAAAAACTAGATTTGCAATAACCGGTTTTTCAATGTCGAATCCATTACTTATTTTAAATCTATTTGTTTCTATATTTTCTAAAACAGTGAAAGCTTCATTCGCTTTTATACCTAAGATAAAATAGGCTTCAGTCAAAGCTTCTAAAGCAGTTATTGAAGGTTTCGTTGTATTTACTCTTTTAGAAATTCCATCGACCATTCGTTTTTGAACATCGATAACTTCACCATTTTTTATTGAAAAATTAGAAACCGCTCTAAAGATTTCAATTCCTTTATAGCGTTGCACCACATAACAATTTTGTATGCCGGAAGTAGTCATTGCACCATCACTTTGTATTACCCAGTCATTAAAGTCACTATTCGAAGAACTAATTTTGGCACTTGGAGTACTTAAATATCGCTGGATAACAGCTCTAGTAGATTGAGCAAAAACAAAAAAAGGGGTTAAAAAAACGAACAACAATATTATTTTTTTCACAAGAAATTATTTACAGATAGGTTTGAAAAACAAATCTACTTTTTTAAATCTATCCATCCAACTAAATGATAATTAGACAACTGTTAATTTTTAACAGCAGTTATCGTTTTATAAAACAACAAGGCATTACCATCCGTAAGCAACGATATAAAATGACAAATATGTAGTAATCTTTCGTATAAATTTTCTTTCTCTACATGATGCTTTTCCGGCAATAACTTTAAAATTAATTTGTCATAGTTAGAAGAGGTACCATTATAATTATTGT
>JBLIHD010000162.1:0-4895 GCA_047636335.1 Flavobacterium sp. | reverse complement strand
AAACAAGAATGGGAGTAGAACAAGTTTTTATAGATTATTTTCAACGTGCCAAAGAATATGATGCGGAATGGAAAATGTACAATTCAAGTTCTAAAAAGAATAAAACAAAAATGCCAAGAGTTGACCTAGAGCTACAAACTCTGGCGGAAATACTAAATAAGGAACGTTTTATTAGCTGTCACTCATATGTGCAGTCTGAAATTTTAATGCTAATGAAGGTGGCTGAAAAATTTGACTTTAGAGTTAATACTTTCACGCATATTCTTGAGGGATACAAGGTTGCAGACAAGATGAAAGAGCACGGAGTCGGCGCTTCTACATTTTCTGATTGGTGGGCATACAAGTTTGAAGTTAATGATGCCATTCCTTACAACGGCGCAATTATGCATAATGCAGGTGTTTTGGTGGCTTACAATTCTGATAATGCAGAAATGTCGAGAAGACTAAATCAAGAGGCTGCAAAAGCAGTTAAATACGGGGATCTCTCTGAAGAGGATGCTTGGAAATTTGTTACTTTAAATCCAGCAAAACTTTTGCATATCGATGATAAAGTAGGAAGTATAAAAGTAGGCAAAGATGCCGATATTGTATTATGGAATAACAACCCATTGTCGATCTACGCCAAAGTAGAAAAAACAATCATCGAGGGTGTCGTATATTTTGACATCAAAAAAGATGAAGACAAAAGACTAAGGATCGCCAGCGAGAGAAATCAGGTAATTGGCCAGATGCTGGAAGAAAAGAATAAAGGAAAAAAGACCCAAGAGGTTAAGAAGAAAGAGAAAACAGAATACCATTGTGATACTTTAGAACAATAAAATATAAAAAAAATGACCAATCACAATCATAAAAACAAAACTCTAAATACAATGAGAAAAAATATATATATCCTATCATTGCTGTTCAGCATGTCATTAATTGCACAGCAAGCACCTGCCAGTAAACAATCAAAATCTATTTTACTTCTAAATGGCACAGCCCATATAGGAAATGGACAAGTAATAAACAATAGCGCAATTGGTTTCAAGGACGGAAAATTAACATTAGTGGCCGATGCCAAACTTATAAGATTGGAAAAAGACGCTTATGATGAAACTATAGATGCAACCGGAAAACAAATATACCCGGGTTTCATTGCACCAAACTCAACATTAGGTCTTGTTGAAATTGATGCGATAAAATCATCTGATGATGAAAGTGAAATTGGGAATATGAATCCAAATGTGCGCAGCATAATAGCGTACAATGCAGAGTCCAAAGTTATTGAAACCGTAAGACCAAATGGAATACTAATAGCACAGATTACTCCTCGTGGCGGAACCATATCTGGTACTTCATCTGTAGTCCAACTCGATGCCTGGAGTTGGCAGGAAGCTGTAGTTAAAGAAGATGACGGTATTCATTTGAACTTTCCTTCCTCTTTTAAGAAAACGGGCTGGTGGGCTGAGCCTGGTGAAATGTCACTAAACAAAGATTATGTTAAAGAGATCAATGAAATAAAATCATTCTTATCAAACGCAAAAGCATATCAAATGGCTACTCCAAAAGAAAGAAATATTGTTTTTGAGTCAACTAGCCGATTATTTGACGGAACACAAACTTTGTTTATTCATGCCAATGATGAATTGCAAATTATCGATGCTATCAAATTAGCATCAGAAAGCGGAATAAAAAAAATGGTGGTAGTAGGCGGTTTTGAGGCTTATAAAACAGCTGATCTGTTGAAATCAAACAACGTAGGCGTATTATTAAGACGCGTTCACGATATGCCTGAAAATGACGACCAGGATGTAGACCTGCCTTACAAAATGGCCAAGCTCTTGGTTGATAAAGGAATACTGGTCGGACTAGAAAACAGTGGAGATATGGAACGTATGAATACTCGAAACCTCCCTTTTCTTGCAGGTACCTGTGCCGCTTATGGATTAGATAAAGAGCAAGCACTACAATTAATTACCTCGAATACAGCCAAATTATTGGGAATTGACAGTTTTTGCGGCACACTCGAAGAAGGTAAAGATGCTACTCTTTTCGTATCAGATGGAGATGCTTTAGACATGAGAACGAATAAACTCTCAAAAGCATATATACAGGGAAGACTGCTAAATTTAGAAAATCATCAGTCTAATTTGAATCGTATTTATAAAGAAAAATACAACCAAAAGTAGTACTTCAATAACTGCTAATAATTAATTAAAAAATAGACAATCTGCCTTTTGGTATTTTGTCTATTTTTTTTGGCACTTTTATTCGGAACATATCAGTTGGAAACAGTTTACCAACTGAAATATTACCGAATCCCCGATTATTTAAATAAAACGACAAATACCCGTAATAAAATAGGGGGTAAATTATAGTATTTGTAAAAATTAGGCGTATCAGACTATTTTTAATTGGGGTACCGAATCATTTTATACTTTTACGCAAAAATAAAACCTAAAAAACATGCGAAAAGTCATTTTAAGTGTGATACTAATCACCATTTTAGTCCTAACTCTATTTTCAAATTTTATATTATCTGACCAGCCAGCTCCGTCAGAATTGATAACATTCGACACCGGTGATACCGCATGGATGATTGTCGCAACTGCCCTTGTCTTAATAATGACGCCCGGTTTAGGTTTCTTTTATGGAGGTATGGTTGGGAAGAAGAATGTCATTAGCACTATGCTTCAAAGTTTTATGGCGATGATAATCGTGACTGTCCTTTGGGTTCTGATTGGTTTCGGTTTGTCATTTGGTCCTTCTATAGGCGGTTTTATCGGTGATCCAAGACCCTATTTGTTGTTTCAAGGCGTAGGTACAAATACAGCCTGGAGTTTAGCACCAACCATTCCGTTTATGTTATTTGCCTTATTTCAAGCAAAATTTGCTATTATTACTCCGGCATTGATTACTGGCGCTTTTGCTGAAAGAATCCGTTTTTGGGCCTACCTATTGTTTATGGTGTTATTTATTCTTTTCGTTTATGCCCCGTTATGTCATATGACTTGGCATCCTGAAGGACTTTTCTTCAAAATGGGAGTTCTGGATTTTGCAGGTGGAACTGTTGTGCATATGAGTGCTGGCTGGGCTGCTTTGGCTGGAGCTATGTTTTTAGGAAAGAGAAATGGTCAAAAATCAAACCCTGCTCGTATCACATACGTACTATTGGGAACTGGATTACTATGGTTTGGATGGTTTGGTTTTAATTCGGGTTCTGCACTTGCTGCAAACGGGATAGCCGTTCAAGCTTTAGGTACAACTACTGTTGCGGCCGCGGCCGCAGGAATGGCGTGGGTTTTCTTCGATAAAATCCTAGGACATAAAGTTTCTGCAATGGGTGCATGTATCGGTACAGTCGTGGGGCTCGTTGCTATAACTCCTGCTGCAGGATTTGTAAGCATTCCTAGTGCACTTTTCATAGGGGTGTTTAGTAGTATCGTAAGTAACATTGTAGTTAGTAAATTCCATAAAGGTAAAATCGATGACGCCTTGGACGTATTCGCTTGCCATGGTGTTGGGGGTATGACCGGGATGTTATTGACGGGCGTATTTGCCTCCAAAGCAGTAAATTCAGCTGTTACGGATCAAGGTCTTATTTTCGGTGAAACCACTCTTTTTCTTCACCAATTAACCGCTTTGGTATTGGTTTCAATTTTTGCATTTTCAATGTCTTATTTCCTTTTCTTTATCGTAAACAAAATTACTCCGCTTAGAGTAAGTGAAGACAGAGAGATATTAGGTCTAGACATCTCCCAACATGGGGAATTCCTTTAGAAGAAAATCAAATATACCGAGAAGGGTTTAACAAAATAAAAAAATCCCATTCGCCGCGGCGAATGGGATTTTTCTATATTATTTCTTGAAGTTAGCAATTCCGGTTTTTAGCCAGGTCTCATATTCTTCCAAGGACACATAACTTATAGTTGGAGTGGCTCTATTTAAGCTTTTCCCCTCCAAGTCTGTTAAAACATATAAAGGCTGCGTATTCGTTTTATATTTAGATATCATAAAATCAGTCCACTTATCCCCTACCGTTTCTATCTCCGAACCCGTTGTTTTAGAAACAAATTTTTGGTTTTCAGGCAAATCCCGTTTATCATCCACGTACAAAGATATCAGGACAACCTCATTGTTTAGCATCGGCAATATCTTGGGGTCTGGCCAAATATTATTCTCCATTTTTCTACAATTCACACAAGCATAACCAGTAAAATCCAGCATGATGGGTTTATTGACTGATTTAGCGTAAGCCAAGCCCTTGTCGTAGTCTTCAAAAACGACTAATCCATGAGGTCCACTTTTAGCTCCCTCGGGCAAAATGGCTGTCGGGGTATTCCGCCCAGAACCACCAACTCCGAAAGGACTTTCACTATATTCAACGGATGGCGGAAAAGCGTTAATTAATTTTAATGGCGCACCCCAAAGTCCAGGGATTAGATAAATGGTAAAGCTCAAAACCACTAATCCAAATAATAATCTTCCCACTGAGATATGCGTTAACGGGCTGTCATGGGGCAAAGTGATCTTACCAAATAAATAAAAGGCCAATGTCCCAAAAATAGCAATCCAAATGGCCAAGAAAACTTCCCTTTCCAAGAAATGCAATTGCAAAACCAAATCAGCATTCGATAAGAATTTGAAAGCCAAAGCCAATTCCAAAAATCCTAAAACCACTTTCACGGTATTTAACCATCCGCCGGATTTCGGCAAAGAATGCAACCATCCAGGAAACATGGCGAAAAGCATAAATGGCAAGGCCAAGGCCAACGAAAAACCAAACATACCTATGATAGGCGCTACTCCGCCTTTGGAAGCCGCTTCAACCAGTAATGTGCCCACAATAGGTCCAGTACAGGAGAAAGACACGATTGCCAATGCCAAAGCCATAAATAATATTCCGATAATACCTC
>JBLIHD010000161.1:0-4928 GCA_047636335.1 Flavobacterium sp. | reverse complement strand
TACCAATAACCATGGCAATGTTCACAAAGAAATGGATAAATAAAATACCGGCGACGCAATACCCGTAGACCCTGCTGAATTTTGTTTTTTGTCTTTCCGACAAGTAAATAACTCTAAGGAATAGCCCCACAAATAAAGCTATTACCACTAAAGAGCCCACAAAACCCCATTCTTCACCTACAGTGGTAAAGATGTAATCGGTGTGCTGTTCCGGCACAAATCCTCCTTTGGTTTGAGTTCCTTCAAGAAAACCTTTCCCTAGCCATCCTCCGGAGCCGATGGCGATTTCAGATTGGTTTGTATTATATCCAATCCCTTTTAAATCTACCGTTTTACCCAATAAGATATTAAATCGATCGCGATGATGTTGTTTGAAAACATTTTGGAAAACATAATTTACTGACAAAACGAATCCTGACATTAATGCAAATAAAAGACCGCTTAAGAAGATGTTCCTATGTGACAACCTTGATTTTAAATGGACAATAATAACGACCAGTAAGGCAAGCAGGATCACATATTGTGGTTCGAACAATAAGGTTAGCATAAACAGTAAAATGGTTATGAATCCAGTCCAGATGTACCAACCGGGTAACCCTTCTCTATACAAGACAATAAAAAACACACTGTATATTAACGCACTTCCGGGATCGGGTTGCGGCAGGATAAGAAGTACTGGCAAAAAAACAATTGCAAGAATCTGTATTTGACGATTGACTTCCTTTAGGTTAATTTGCGAGTCACTTAAATATTTAGCTAGTGCTAATGATGTGGCTGCTTTCGCAAATTCAGAAGGTTGTATTGTAAAACTTCCTATTGCATACCAACATCTTTGACCCGCGATGGTTTTTCCAAAAAGAAACAATCCCGCTAGCGATAAAAGAGAAATCATAAAAATGATACTGGCATATTTTTCATAAAACTTCCCATCTATACCAAGAATAATAAAAATTAAAGGAATGGTCAATAATATAAATACAAACTGTTTTTGGTATGTATCCTCAACAGAAGACAATGAGGAGGAGTATATGTTCAACCACCCCATTATTACTAATGCGCTATAGATGATAATACATGTCCAGTCAAGGTTTTTCTTTATGCTTTGGTTTTTCATTTGAAATGAATCTCTTATTAATTTTGCTTAGTGGAGTCTATTGTTATTTCGGTGGTTTCTACGGCTTTTTTAACAGTAGAATCTTTAGGGGTGCTCTCTACGGCACTTCCTTCCTCCATACCACCCAATATGGCGTATCGATCTTTTAAACTTATATTTAGAACTCTCGTTTCCAAATCGGTTCTTGTGATTTTCTTTCTAAGATATTTTTCAATCATTAAGCTCGCGATTGGTCCCGCTATCGTCGCTCCAAACCCGCCATTTTCCACTAGAATTGCAATTGCGATTTTCGGGTTGTCCTTTGGGGCAAAAGCGACAAAAATCGAGTGATCCTTGAGTTGAATTCTTTTTCCCCCAATCTTGGCGAAATTTTCGGCCGTTCCGGTTTTACCGGCAATATCTATTCCTTCAACACGCAGTGTGCTTGCTGTTCCAAGGTTATAAACGTCAAATAAGCCACGTATCATTGGTTTGAAATGTTTTTTATCTATAGTGGTTACATGTTTTTCAGAGAATTTTTTGTCGATGCTTGCACCTTTGATTTTTTTGATGATATGAGGGGTATAATAATATCCTTCATTAGCGACAGTTGCCATCATATTAGCCAATTGGATAGGTGTCATCAGAACCTCACCCTGACCAATTGAATTAGAGATAATGGTGGTGCCTCTCCATCCGCCGTTAGGATAAATTTTCTTGTACGTTTTAGAATCTGGTATATTTCCTTTTTTACCTATAGGTAAATCATACCCCAGAAAATCTCCCAATCCGAAGCTTTTCACATGATCGCTCCATACGTCAACGGCATAGGAAGGTTTCACATATTTAGCGATAGTTTTTAGATAAACATTCGCAAAATAAGTATTACAGGAATTATAAATCCCATTATTTAAATTGTGCGGACCGAAACCGTGACATTTCATAAATCGTCCTCTTGCGTAGCTAAAGCCATGATGACACATAAATGTTGTTTCCTGATCTACAACTCCTTCTTGCAGCCCGATTAGTCCCGTAAGTATTTTAAATGGAGAACCAGGGGGATATTCTGCCAGCAATCCCCTGTCGTAAAGTGGTTTTGCAATGGAGTCGTAGTACAATAAGGTGTAGTTTTTAGATTTCTGTCTTCCAACAAGAATTGAAGGGTCGTAAGACGGAGCGGTTACAAGAGCCAGTATTTCTCCGGTCTTAGGCTCAATAGCTACGATTCCACCTCTTTTATTGATCATCAACTGCTCCCCGTATTTTTGAAGTTCAGCATCAAGCGTAAGGTTTATATCTTCTCCTTGTACGGCGATAGTATCATATTTACCGTCTTTGTAAGAGCCTATTACTCTATTGTATTTGTCTTTTTGAAAGTATTTGACACCTTTAATTCCGCGCAAAACTTCTTCGTAAGTCTCCTCAACTCCTTGACGGCCGATTAAATCACCGCTATTGTAATAAGGGTTTTTAGCAATTAATTTTTCGTTAACCTGGGTTATGTAACCAAACACATTTGCCGCATAATCTACTTCATAATCGCGTAGCGAACGTTTTTGAACGTAAAAGCCTTCAAATTTTCTTATTTTTTCCTGAAAAGCAGCAAATTCACTTTTGTTTAATTGGGGTAAAAAAACGGATGGCAGACGGGGACTGTAAACCTTAGCTTTAGCTATTGTTTTTATATACTCCTCTTTTGTAATTTTTAGTAATTGGCAAAACTCTAAAGTGTCGATATTTTTTAATTCCCTTGGAATTACCATGATATCGTAAGATGCTTGATTCGATACTAATAACTTTCCGTTTCTGTCATATATATAACCTCTTTCAGGATAGTCATATTTTATTTTAATGGCGTTATTATCTGATTTTAATTTGAATGTGTCATTTATGACCTGCAAATAAAATATCCGTATAACTAGCAATAATGCTGCAACAATAATTATGGAAGGCAGCAGGAGTTTTCTCATCTTTTATTGGGCTTAATAAGGTATATTATTATAATACAACTAATGATTGTGAATACTGTGCTTAAAACTGTTCGCAGTAGAATGTCCCAAAAGAAACTAATCTGGAAGGCTTCCAAGATAAACAGTATAACATGATGGATAACAACTGACATCAGTATAAATGAAAAACGTTCAGGGGTTAAAACATCATTTAATTTTATTGTCTGGTATTCATAACTGATACCAAAAGAAAACTTAAAGAGCGTTGGTCGCGCATACGCTAAAACTAGGCAAGCTGTCGCATGAATCCCTCCCGAATTAGAAAAGAAATCCATGGTGAGGCCTAAAAGAAAACTAGCTAATAGAAGACCGGATCTATTTCCGTTAACGGGATATAGTATTATAAACAGTATGTATGGTAATGGGATTATGTATCCCAGGAAATTCATATTGTTGAATATAACTATTTGAACGGCCAATAACAAGATAAACCGAGAAATGTTGACTAACAATGTGCTATTCATTTTTCGTTGTTTTTTCTAGATTATTAAGTTCTTCTCTATCCTTGCTTTTTATTATGTATACATGACCTAAATTAGTCATGTCGTTAAAAAGCTTAACATTTATGGTGTAATAATGAGTCTGATTATCAATTTCAATTTTATCTATTGTTCCAATGTTGATATTCTCAGGAAAAATAACAGACTGTCCTCCAGTTACTATGGTATCACCTTTTCTAATAGCTGCTAATCTTGGTACATCTATTAACTGAACAAAACCAGTGCTTTTTCCGTTCCATATTAAAGAGCCAAAATGGTTTGATTTTTTTATTTTGGCGTTGATTCTGGATCTCACATTCAGAATACTTATGATTGTTGAATATTTTGGTGATGTCTTATCGATTATTCCCACAAGTCCTAAGTTATTGACAACGCCCATATCAGGTTTTATGCCTTGCAAAGAACCTGAATTTAATGTTAAAAAGTTTTCATGTACGTTATATGAGTTGTGAATTACTTTAGATACCACTACGTCTTCGGGTAACTCCACCCTCAAATTCTCAAAATTCTTTATGGCGCCAGAATCTTTAGTTTTAAATAACATGCTTTTTAGTCTTGCGTTTTCAAGAGCCAAAGCATCGTTTTCAGTACGCAAATTCAGATACTCGCGTACATTGTACATTTTTTCGTAGATGCCACCGCTTACAAAATTAGCGGAAGTGATTATTTTGCTTTTATGGTAAGAATGTGCTTGTATCGTAAGCAAAAATGAAATGCATAATAACAACAAAAACAGTAGTCTACTACTGTTTTTGAATATAAAATTAAATATTTGCTGCATTCTTTTATTTGATTATTTTATTTCAGGATACGCCTCTAAATGCGATATTTTAAAGATCTTATTTGATTAAGATACTTTTAAATTTCGAAAGGTTTTTAAGTGCCATTCCTGTTCCGCGAACTACCGCTCTTAAAGGGTCTTCCGCTATGTAAACAGGTAAGTCTGTTTTTTGGGAGATTCTTTTGTCCAGACCTCTCAACATAGATCCTCCACCCGCAAGATAAATCCCGGTGTTATAGATGTCTGCCGCTAATTCAGGGGGGGTTTGAGATAAAGTCTCCATAACCGCGTCTTCAATTCTTTGAATTGATTTGTCTAACGCTTTCGCTATTTCCCTATAGGAAACCTCAACTTGTTTAGGTTTACCTGTAAGTAAATCTCTTCCCTGAACAGACATGTCTTCTGGAGGAGTTTCTAGGTCTTCGATGGCGGCTCCTATTTGGATTTTTATTTTTTCTGCAGTACTTTCTCCAACAAAAAGATTGTGTTGGGTACGCATGTAATATACAATGTCATTTGTGAAAACATCACCGGCAATTTTTACG
>JBLIHD010000160.1:0-4940 GCA_047636335.1 Flavobacterium sp. | reverse complement strand
AAACGTCTGTCTGATAAAAAAGCACAAATTGATTCTATGAGGCTTACCGCCAAAGGCTATCCCGTAACAGGATTTTTTAACGACACTTTATTTAAAGTATACAGCAAGTTAGGGAGTTTTTCAGCAAAAGACAGAGCCGATGCGATTAGCATTCGAATAGAAAACCTTTCCGATTCCTACATATTTAAGGGTGATTCCTTAAAAATCATCGAGTCTGAAACAACGTTTGATTTAGTTTATGGAGAAAGCATTATTATGAGTATTTCAGAAAATGACGCTCTGTGGAACAACTTAACCAAGGAAGAACTAGCCGTAAAATACCAAAAACTGATTGGTGACTCGGTAGCCAACTATTTAGAAGAAACCAGTTTAACAACACTAGTAAAAGAGATTGGATTAGCCTTACTCGTTTTGATCATAATGGGCGCATTAGTTGTATATGTCAGTAAGTTTTTCCTTTGGACGGCCATTAAAATAAAAAAGCAGGAAGGTAAACGCATCCACGGAATAAAAATCAGAAATTTCACTTTGTTCGATGCCAATCAACAAGTGAATGCGCTACTTAATGTAAATACAATCTTCAAATGGGTTTTCATATTCCTATTGGTCTATATTGCTCTGCCCATTCTATTTGGAATTTTTCCCTGGACAAAGGATTTTGCCGGTACTCTTTTCGGTTACATCTTAAACCCCATGAAAAAAATTATTATTGGGTTTTGGAATTACTTGCCTAACCTTATCACGATACTGGTTATCATTTTCGTTTTCCGTTATGTGCTTAAAGGAATTCATTTCCTGAAAAAGGAAATTGAAAAAGGAAATTTGGAATTGTCCGGTTTTTATCCCGATTGGGCTAACCCGACGTATCAAATCATACGAGTTATTGTTTTTGCGTTTATGGTAGTGGTAATTTTCCCTTACCTTCCCGGAAGCGATTCTCCCGTATTTCAAGGGGTATCCGTTTTTCTGGGTTTCCTGTTTACCTTTGGCTCAGCAGGGTCCCTTTCTAATATCGTTGCTGGCTTAATTCTAACTTATATGCGATTATTCAAAATTGGTGACCGTGTAAAAATTGGTGATGTGGTAGGCGATGTGATCGAAAAATCCTTATTAGTGACCAGAATCAGAACCATTAAAAATGAAATTATTTCCATTCCTAACTCAACAGTGATGGGCAGTCATACTATAAACTACAGCAGTGATGCTCCGGAAAAAGGTTTGATTATACATTCCACTATAACCATTGGTTATGATGTGCCTTGGAAGGATATGCATCAGGCGCTAATTGATGCCGCTTCAAAAACGGATTTAGTTTTGCAGGAACCAAAGCCTTTCGTATTGCAAACCAGTTTAGATGATTTTTATGTGTCCTATGAAATTAACGCTTACATCAAAGAGCCGAACAAGCAAGCGGTAATTTACTCTATGCTGCACCAAAACATCCAGGATATCTGCAATGAAAGAGGTATTGAAATAATGTCGCCTCATTACCGTGCTGCCAGAGACGGAAACCATTCAACAATTCCGGAAAATTATTTGGGCAAGGAATATAAAGCCCCTTCTTTTAATTTGAGCTTCAAAAGTACGACACAGGATAAGCTATAAAGTAATTAATTTGCAGACAAAACAAACTAAATAACGATCTGGGTAACCAACGATACAAAGGCTCCTTTTTCGCTGAATATAACCCTTAATCTAAACTCGATTTTTTTTAATCTTTTAATCCATTATCTTTACCATCGTTTTAAAGTAAATTGGCATTTATAGATATAAGCTGAATCGCATACCACTTCCAAGAACTTACTAAAACACCTCAGATATTGACCAAATCCAACCTATGAAAATCTATTTTGCCCTCCTTTTTTCCGCCATACTGAATTTTGGCTACTCACAAACAGCCAATACTTATTTTGAAAAAATCAGAAATAATGAGGCGGAGCTAACCGCTTTCTTTTCTCAAATGCCTAAAGGGGGCGACTTACATCACCATTACAGCGGTTCCATTTATGCGGAGCCTATTTTAGAAGATGCAATAAATGAAGATTTTTACCTGAATACCGCAACCATGCAAGTGCTTAAGGAGAAACCTTCAAATGGGAATTGGGAGTTGTTTTCAACACTAAAAAGTCAGGGGCAATTAGCACTTTACGAACAAAAAATAATGGGAAAATGGTCCGTTAAGGATTATAACAATGTGGATTACCCCTCCGACAAACTGTTTTTTGAATCCTTTGATAAGTTTAGCCCGGCACTCGTTGGTCACTTTGGAGAAGGATTGTTGGAGTTGAAAAACAGGGCCATTAAAGAAAATGTAAGTTATATTGAAACCCAATTCTCAACAATACCTTGCGATATCAAGATAGACAATCAGAAGGGTTACAACAAGAAATTAAGACAATTGGCCGTCAAAAAAGATGAAAATGGAATTAACCAGCTGCTGGACTCCATCTATGCTACTTTAATTCGAAAGGGGGCTCCATCCTACGCGGAAGATTTCAACACTAATTTTGTTGCCAGGCTCCATAACGACCTTAAAATCGATGATGCCCGTTTCACGATGCGATACCAAAATTTTGTGCTGCGATTTATGGAACCGGTAGATTTGTTCAAAAATTTAATAGTTGCTTTCATTTCCGCTGACAGCAGTCCACTTATGGCGGGCGTCAATATCGTTTCTCCGGAAGACGGCGAAACCTCCATGAAAGATTATTGGTTGCAAATGGTTATGTTTAAGTATTGCCATAGCCGCTACCCTACTGTTAAATATTCTATGCACGCGGGCGAACTTACATTGGGACTAGTGCAGCCCGAAGATCTTACTTGGCATATCCGAGAAGCCGTTTATACTGCCGGAGCGTACCGAATTGGGCACGGAGTTGATCTTGCCTATGAGGAAAACCCGTATGAACTTTTGCGCTATATGGCAAAAAACAGTATTGCCATCGAAATTAATTTAGTGAGTAATGAGTTCATTCTAAAGGTTAAAGAAGGCCGTCACCCTTTCTCTTTATATAAATCATTTGGTGTACCTATCGTAATCAGTACCGATGATGCGGGCATATTAAGAACCAATATGACAGAGCAATATGTCTTGTTAGCGACAAGATACAAAAACGTTTCATACGCAAACATCAAACAATACGTATATAACAGTATCTATTACAGTTTTATAAAAGATGAATCCCTAAAAAAGCAGTTATTGCAAGATCTTGAGCTGAGATTCAAAGCTTTTGAAGCTAATTTTCCACTACAATAAGACATAATGAATATCAAACTCATCGCCATTGGCAAAACCGACAATAAAGCACTTCAATCTTTGATTGACGATTATACCAAACGTCTGTCTTTTTACATCAAGTTCGACCTAGATATCATTCCCGATATCAAGAATGTGAAAAACTTGTCTGAAAGCCAGCAAAAGGAGAAAGAAGGCGAATTAATATTGGGGAAAATCGCGCCAACGGATCAACTTATTTTATTGGACGAAAACGGAAAAAATTTCTCCAGTTTAGGATTTTCTGAGGAATTACAAAAGAAAATGAATTCAGGCGTGAAGACTTTAGTTTTCGTTATTGGAGGCCCCTACGGTTTTTCGGATACGGTATATGCCAAAGCACAAGGGGAAATTTCACTTTCACTGATGACGTTTTCACACCAAATGGTTCGTTTATTTTTTATCGAACAACTGTATCGTGGTTTCACCATTTTGAAAAACGAACCTTATCATCACCAGTGATTGCAATGTTCAGTGTTCAGTTTTTAGTGCTCAGTCCTAGAAAACGAATTGATCATTCGTTTGTAAACTGATTGAATGAAGGTAGATTATATTCTTCATGTAAGTGTCAAACAACATTTCTTTATCAAAAAAACAATCGGTATGGAATCAATTTACCACTCGTTTTTTTAAGATAATCTTCCAGTTCATCTTGTTTTACGATTACATTACCCACGAGAATTTCATTCTTCTTATTGAAAAACACAATTGTTCCAGTTGGCTTTTCTAATTTATAAAATACTTTCGTAAAAGGAATAAAAGTCATATTCCTGCCAACGCTATCAGCGTAGAAATAATAATTTTCGCCTTTTTAGTTTTTATGAGCCTTTTCTTTACGCTTCTTATCCTGTAATTTTATGACTTCAGGAATTACGGTTCGCAAAGGCAAAAGCTTGTCGATAATGAAAATCCAATTGGTAGTGCTAATGCTATTTGCCCTATTGACTTTTGCTAATGTATCCTTCTCCTTTGCTCTGAAAAAAATGTAGATTGCCTAGTGGTCGTCTATATTTCTGATAAAAGTTGTGACTGATTTCGGAAATAATATGTACTCTTTATTTACACCAGACATAAAAAAGAAACAACAATCAGCCTTGGAAGTTCAACATTAAAAATTGGTTTTATTGAATAGGGTAACGGACTCCACTGCCTCTTTTACATCATGGACACGCAAAATTTTCGCTCCTTTCGTCAAGGCGATTGTGTTTAAAACCGTCGTCCCATTCAAGGCTTCTTTTGAACTGATATTGAGCGATTTAGTAATCATTGACTTTCTTGAGAAACCGACCAACAAGGGCAACTCTAGTATTTCAAACAACTCTATTTTTTGCAGTACTTCATAATTTTGATTTAGGGTTTTGGCAAAGCCAAATCCAGGATCGATTATCAAATCATTGATGCCTAAACTCCTGGCTTTATGGATTCTTTCTGAAAAATAAAACAACATTTCTTTGACGATATCATTGTAATCCGTCATACTTTGCATTGTCTGCGGCGTTCCGCGCATATGCATCATAATATACGGAACATTATATTTCGCAACCACTTCCAGCATATTATCGTCTAGATTTCCGGCCGAAATGTCATTGATAATTGCGGCTCCATTTTCAATACACGCTGCAGCCACAACGCTTCTAAAAGTATCAATGGAAAGCATTGCTTCTGG
>JBLIHD010000159.1:0-4943 GCA_047636335.1 Flavobacterium sp. | reverse complement strand
GATAAACTTTCTGGAGCCACATAAACAAGTTTGACTTTATTGTCTTTTAGATTCTCAATATGCGATTGCCGTTCAGCATCTTTTTGAGTACTGTTTATAAAACAGGCTTCGATTCCGTTTGCCTTCAAACTGTCTACCTGATCTTTCATCAAGGCAATCAATGGTGAAATCACTATCGTTATTCCTGGAAATAGCAAAGCTGGTAGTTGAAAACAAATTGATTTTCCTCCGCCTGTAGGCATAATTGCCAAAGTGTCTTGACCGGACAAAATTGTATTTATTACCTGTTCTTGATTGATTCTGAATTTTTCAAAACCAAAATTTTCCTTAAGCGTTTCATGTAATATTTGAGATGTAATCATTAGTAACTGTTGGAGCATTTGGCAAATGCTAATTTTAATTATTTTGGAGCTATATTAAAAAAAGGAACCCGTTTGTGAGTTCCTTTTTTTGTGCAATTATTTAAATTTAATCTTTGTCATCTTCTTCGTCATCTTCTTCGTCATCTTCATCGGAATAGTCAGAGGTATCGGAATAGTCAGAGTCATCGGAATCTTCGTCACCCTCATCAACATCTGGTCTGTCAGGATTGTCATCGTCGTCATCGTCGTCATCCATATCATCGTCGTCCATACCATGAGCTTTCATTGGAATGATTGGCTCAATAACGTCATCTATTTCTTCGTCTTCATCGTAGTTTTCAATTCGATCTGCAAGTTTGGTACTTACCTTCACTAAATAACATGTGTCATCGGTGCGAACTTCCACAGCTTCAATTAATTCACTTTTTGCATTTCTAAAACGCACAATGTTTGAATCGTCATAACCATCAGGAAATTTTTCAACTAAAAGGTTTAAGATTTCATTGGTAAGTTTTGCGTAATCAACAATTACTCTTTTCATAAGGATATTCTATAAATCTAATAAATAAGCAAAAATTAGAGGTGCCACAATTGTGGCATCGGACTCAATAATGAACTTAGGCGTTTTAATATCTAACTTGCCCCAAGTAATTTTTTCATTTGGCACTGCTCCGGAATAAGAACCGTAGCTGGTAGTAGAATCTGAAATTTGACAGAAATAACTCCAAAATGGGACGTCGTGCATTTCCATATCCTGGTAAAGCATTGGTACAACGCAAATCGGGAAATCACCGGCAATACCGCCGCCGATTTGGAAAAACCCAACTCCTTTAGCGCTATTTTTAGGATACCAATCTGACAGGTAAACCATGTATTCGATACCTGACTTCATTGTGGATGCTTTCAAATCTCCTTTGATCACATAGGAAGCAAAGATATTTCCCATCGTGCTGTCTTCCCAACCTGGTACAATAATGGGTAGGTTTTTCTCCGCAGCGGCATACATCCAACTATCTTTTAAGTCAATTTCATAATACTCCTCAAGGACACCGGAAAGTAACATTTTATACATAAATTCATGTGGAAAATATCTTTCTCCATTGTCATCGGCATCTTTCCATATTTTATAAATATGCTTTTGCAAACGACGGAATGCTTCGTGCTCAGGAATACAAGTGTCAGTTACTCGATTCAATCCTCTTTCTAATAAATCCCATTCGTCTTGCGGGGTCAAATCGCGGTAATTGGGCACTCTTTCATAGTGGGAGTGAGCGACCAGGTTCATGACGTCTTCTTCAAGATTTGCGCCTGTACATGAGATAATGTGGACTTTGTCTTGGCGGATTATTTCTGCAAAAATCTTTCCGATTTCGGCAGTACTCATCGCACCGGCCATACTCACCATCATTTTGGCGCCATTTGCCAATTGTTGCTCGTATGCTTTTGCAGCATCAACTAAAGCTGCAGAATTGAAATGCAAATAATGCTTTTCTATAAACTGACTTATAGGTCCTTTACTCATTTTATTGGGTTTAAATATTTAAAAATCAATTAATTGAATACATATAAATATAATGAATTTTTAAATTGACTAACTGTGTATTTCTTGTTTATTTTTTGTCGTAACCTAAAATTTTTAATACGTCCTCAGAAGTTTGTTGTTCTGAAAAGATCTCCGTAGCCAATATTCCATTTTCATCTCGATCAATCAAAATGTGTTTGGGTTGCGGAATTAAGCAATGGTGCAAGCCCCCGTATCCGCCTATTGTTTCCTGATAAGCACCGGTATTGAAAAAACCGATATACAATGGCTTTTCCTTGTTATATTTTGGCAAATAAATGGCGTTCATATTTTGCTCAGAATTGTAATAGTCATCACTGTCGCATGTCAAACCGCCCAGTAATACTCTTTCGTAAGTCTCGTTCCAACGATTGATAGCCAACATAATGAAGCGCTTGTTGATTGCCCACGTATCTGGTAAAGTGGTAATGAATGAAGAGTCAATCATATTCCATTTCTCCCTGTCATTTTGTTGTTTTTGATACAAAATTTGGTAAATGGCGCCACCGCTTTCACCTACCGTGAATGAACCGAATTCAGTAAAAATATGTGGAACTTCGACATCGGCTTCGTCACAGGCTATTTTTATTTGGTTGATTATCTCATCAATCATGTATTGATAATCATATTCAAATGCCAATGAGTTTTTGATTGGGAATCCGCCACCAATATTCAAACTGTCCAATGTTGGGGATTCTTTCTTTAGCGCGATATATACTTTTATACACTTTACTAATTCATTCCAATAGTATGCGGTGTCATTGATACCGGTATTGATGAAAAAGTGTAACATTTTCAGTTCGATCTTATCGTTTTCCTGAATTTGTTTTTTGTAAAAACCCACGATGTTTTTATACCCGATTCCAAGTCTGGAAGTATAGAACTCAAATTTTGGTTCTTCTTCGGCGGCAATACGAATACCAATTTTGAATTTGCCTTTGATTTCAGCCTGAAGCAAGTCTAACTCTTCAAAGTTGTCAATAATTGGAATAGTATTTTTATGTCCGTTATTGATCAAGCGCGCAATGTTTTCAATGTATTGGTCTCTTTTGAAACCATTACAAATCACATAAGTGCTTTTGTTGATTTTACCGTTAGCCATCAAATTCTCGACAATATTAATGTCAAATGCGGAAGAGGTTTCAACGTGAATGTTGTTCTTGAAAGCTTCGTTCATCACAAATTCAAAGTGTGAACTTTTTGTGCAATAACAGTAATAGTATTTTGCCTCATATTTATTTTTTTCCATCGATTTACGAAACCAGCTTTTGGCCTTGTTGATGTTATTGGAAATTTGAGGTAGGTAGGTGAATTTTAAGGGGGTGCCGTATTCTTCCACCAATTTCATCAAATCAATATTGTGAAACTGAAGGTTATCTTTGTTTAATTTAAATTCGTCCTGAGGAAAATAATAGGTTTGATTTATTAAATCGGAATATTTAGTATTCATTAAGCTTTTAGTGTTTTAGATTAATTAAATTCAAATAAAATAAGCTAAAAATCAAACTCTAATATTTGCATATATAATCTGAAGCTTTTCGTGGTCTACTTTTAAATGTCGCGACAGATCAAAACTGAAGTTCTCCTTAATCGAATAGAAACGTTTGAGTATCCTTAAAAAAGACTTCTTTTTTCGGTTCTCATATGAGTTGTAATTACCTTGATTTCTACTGTTTTTCATTACGGCAAATGTAAAAAATAATTAGTACGTTATGCAATCCTTTTAGCTAAAAAATAATTATGATTTATAATCATTGAATGCCCTAAGAATTAATTCATTTTCAACTGATTGATTTATTTTAATTTTCCCAATTCCTTCTATCAAGGCAAATTGAATTGTACCGTACTCATTTTTTTTGTCATGAATAAGTAATTCGAGGATGGGCTCAATATCATTTTCTAAAAACGTGACATCATCAAATATAGACTTTATTGTGGTCTTTATAAGCTTGTATTCCTCTAGGCTTATTAATTTTTTGTCCAATGAAATGTAACTTTCCAAAACCATCCCTACGGCAATCGCCTCGCCATGCAGCAGTGTGGTCTTATTTTCATTCTCCAAAAAATAACTTTCGATGGCGTGGCCCAAGGTATGGCCAAAGTTTAATGATTTCCGAATATTTTTTTCCGTTGGGTCTTGCGATACGATGTCGTTTTTTATGGCTACGGATCTATATATCAGTTCGTCAAAATCTGCAAAATCAACAGCTTTCAAATCCAAGAATTCTTCCCAATATGCCTTGTCATATATCAGGCCGTGTTTCAGCATTTCGGCAAGTCCGGAACGCATTTCGTTCTGCGGCATTGTTTCAAGATATTGGGTGTCAATAAGCACCATGTTTGGAGTGTTGATAACTCCAATTTGGTTTTTTAGATTACCCAAATCAACACCGTTTTTCCCACCTACGGAAGCATCTACCATCGAAAGCAGCGTAGTTGGAATATGGATGAAATGAACTCCCCGTTTGAACGTTGAAGCCACAAAGCCGCCTAAATCGGTAACCACGCCACCTCCAAGATTGATAATCAGGGTTTTCCTGTCAGCACCGAGCTCGGTTAAAACGTTCCAAATTTCAACACAAGTTTGAATGCTCTTATTCTCTTCTCCATTTTCAAACTCAATTATCTCTATGCTCAAATCCGTTTCGATAAAGGGTAGAAACTTGGGCAAACATAACTCGTTAGTGTTGCTGTCTACTATAATAAATAAATTAGAATACTTATTTTCTTTTAAATGAATATTTAGCGCTTCATATCCTTTTTCATTAAAATGAATCGGATAATTTTTGGCTTGTATTGATTGCATAATTGTTGATTAGTTGAATACGCAAAATAAGGTAATTTTTGCTAAGTAATACAGTAAAGTCTCTCTATATTTGTGCAAAAATATTATAACAGATGGAAAAGTTATTCAACAATACGCAAGTTGCCTTTGCGTTAAAAAGCGATACCGAACTAGAAAGGGCTTATTTTCTTTTTAAAATGATTTCAAACCAACCCTTAGTAAGAATTGGAGCAGC
>JBLIHD010000158.1:0-4953 GCA_047636335.1 Flavobacterium sp. | reverse complement strand
CCAATGGTCGCTTGAAATTTTTTTTTGTTCTGATGCTATTATGGTTTTTGGCGAAAAGGCCAGCAATCGGCTTAATTGCACCTTGACAAAAGTGCCAAGCGGACTAAACAGCAATAATGATATAAATGCGATAAAAGCGATATTTTGAATGCTTGATTTTTTTGGTTTTTTCCAGTTCATGCATGTTTTTTTAAAATAATTTATTGATTGTCTTTTGGCATACGGATTTCTATAATCACTGACGAAAGGATCGTAATGACGCCTATCAATAAAATGGCATATTTCAAGCCAAATAAATCGGCTGTTATTCCTGAAATGATGGCGCCTATGGCATAACCCAGATCGCGCCAGAGTCTGAACGTGCCTATACTTTCGGCTCTTTGTAGAGGAGTTGTCGCCTGTGCAATAGCGGATAAAAAAGTAGGGTATACCAATGCGGTTCCCAATCCCAGCAATGCCGAAATACTGGCTAATTGGTAGAACTCCTGTGCAAAAGGAATAAACAGTATCGCGACACCCTGCACTAACATTCCCCAAAAGAGCATCTTCTTTTTCGAATAAACGTCAGACATCCTGCCAGTGATCAATTGACCGAAGCCCCAGACGGTGGGATAGATGGCCGCTATAATTCCAATATTTTGAGAATCGTAATTCATGGAAAGTAAGACAATGGGTAGAAGTCCCCAAATCATTCCGTCATTCAGATTATTAACTAATCCGGCTTGTGTTATGGCACTTAAGGTTTTGTTTTTGAAAGAGGTTTGGATAAAAATATTGTCAAGTTTTTCGGTTTTATTGTTTGTACTCTCTGTCTGCACGAATAATCGCGTGTCTTTGATAAAAAACAAAGTCAATAAAAAACCAATTATGGAAATTCCAATCCCCAGATAGAAAGGGTAGGGGGTAATTCCGTATTTTTCAGCAATGTATCCTGAAAGGAAAGCGACCAGTCCAACTGCGGAATAACCTGCAAATTCGTTGAGTCCCATCGCCAGACCGCGATCTTTTTCTCCAACTAAGTCGATTTTCATCACAACCGTACTGCTCCAGGTCAGCCCTTGGCTAATCCCCAACAGAATATTGGCAAAAATCACCCAATTCCATGAGGCTGCATGTATCAGAATAAAGGGGATAGGCAATGCCAAAAACCACCCAAATAAAAGTAAGTTTTTTCTGCCATATCGATTCGCCAATACACCTGCGAAATAATTGGTGATGGCTTTGGTGATTCCAAAGGCAACTATAAAAGACAGAATGGCCGTTTTTGAAGCAACACCAAATTCAATCTCGGCAAATTTTGGAATAATGGTTCTTTCCATTCCGATCATTCCGCCCACGAAGGCATTTACGATAATCAATAGGGTAAATTGTTTCCAATTTTCTTTCAGCCCTAGTTTTGCATTATTTATTTCCAATTGTAGTCTTGCTTTTAGCTTAAAATTTAAAAATAGTGTAAGGCTTTTCAAATTTAGTACTTCAGATGTTTAGGCGTCAGTAAATAGTAGAGAGTTTTGCTAATATAATTTGTAATATTCCAACTGGTACTCACCAATGTGTTTTTTGTTTGCTAATATTGATTTTTTATGCTTGAAATAGTTAAATGTTCCAAAAATGAAAATTAAAGATGAAGCAACAAATAATACTATTTCAATGAGTAAGCTATTTTCAACTTTCAACAAATTTCTCAAACTCAAACCGGCAATCAAAAAATACATTGACGTTCTCAAAAAGGAAAGAAAAGTGGATTGATTGGCCAATATAGTTCTCTGTATTGCTAATTTCTCCCTTAAAATTAAGTCTTTGTTATTTGCCCTTTTCGTTTCCATATTTTTTTATTTTGATGATTAATTTCAAAAAGTAGTCCGTTCGTATTTGCTCAATGGAAAGTGGGAAACTCATTAGCATTTCTTAAAGGACTATCAAATTTACCTCTTTATTCAAATCAATTCAGAAAATATTTTTTTTATTTTATCCGATAAAAATTAAATCGGCTTTGTTTACTTCAAATTTTAGTTTTCAAAAAATAAGAGTGCAGTTTAAAACAAGAAAAAAAAATTGTTTTAAACTGCACTCTTTTGGTATAGCATCGCGGATTATTTATTGGTCGCTTCTTCTACGTCTTGCCAAGTGCCGCCATTTACTACGTCTTTGAAACCATTTTGTTCCAATATCATTTTGGCCTGACCGCTGCGATTTCCGCTTCGGCAAAAAACGATAATTTGCTCTTTCCCTTTAAACTTTTCTAATTCGCTAGCCACTTGGTCTAATGGAATATTTGTTGATCCATTTACGTGGCCTTCAGCGAATTCAGCTTCTGTGCGCACATCTACAAGGTAAGCACCTTCTTTTATTAAGTTTTCCATTTTAATATTTTGTTTTAATTAGTTTTCAATTGGATTATTTTTCTTAACCCACTCAGCCATTCCTGGAGAATAATTTGAGATATTCTTAAATCCATTTTTAGCTAACAAGGAATAACCAATAGAAGCTCTGTCACCAGACTGGCAGTGAACCACCACTTTTTTATCTTTGCTGACTTTGTCCAGATTGCTCGGTAAAGTCCCTACAAATACGTTGTCGGCTCCTTTGATATGTCCTGCATTATATTCTACAGCACCACGAAGATCTACTACTTGCACTTCCTCGTCTTTCTGTAAATTTTTAAAATCTTCTATTTCGATCTGATTCACTTTTTCTAAAGAGTCATTCTTTTCTTCCCATATTTTTGTTGAAGGGATGTAACCATAAATGTTGTCTAGTCCAATCCTCATCAATTTTCTGGTCAGATCATCTAATTTAGATTCATCAGCCAATATAATAAAAGGTTCGTCATAGCTGAGAAACCAGCCCACCCAGGTAGCAAAAGAATTGTTCCCTTGTATGTTAATACTTCCAGGTATAAATCCTTTTGAAAATTCCGTTTTGTCTCTGGCATCTACTAACTTAATTCCTTTCGCGAAAGCTGACGACAGCTCCGCATTGTCAAGTTTCTTTAATGTTGGAACCTTGGTAAGAAGCGGACGATCTACTTTATTCAAGTTTTTCATCATCGCAAAATACTTGGGTGGTTCTGGTTGGTCTTCCAATAAATATTTGACAAAACCTTCCTCATCGTTTTTATGTTGGAAAGCCCAGTTTCTGATTTTTTCATAGCCAACAGTTGTACTTGGAACCGCTCCTAAAGCTTTACCGCACGCAGAACCGGCACCATGACCGGGCCACACCTGAAGAAAATCTGGAAGTGCATCAAATTTGTTGATCGATTGGTACATTTGTTTGGCACCGAGCTCTTGAGTTCCTTTCATTCCTGCCGCTTTTTCAAGCAAATCGGGTCTTCCCACGTCACCCACGAACACAAAGTCACCTGTGAATATCATTACGGGCTGATCGCTGGAAGGAGTATCGGTCAAAAGAAAACTGACGCTTTCAGGAGTGTGCCCTGGAGTGTGTATAACATCTATTTTCAGATTCCCCACTTTTAAAACGTCGCCACCCTTAACATCAACGTGTGGAAATTCATATTCCCATCCCGGTCCGCCTTCCGCCGAAAGGTACATTTCCGCTCCGGTCAAAGCTGCCAATTCTCTTGATCCTGCAAGGAAATCGGCATGTATGTGTGTTTCCAAAACGTGAGTAATTTTCATATTGTTCTGTTTAGCTATTTCAAGGTACGTATCGACATCCCTTTTAGGGTCGATTACCGCCGCTACACCTGCCTTTTGACAACCAATAAAATAACTAGCTTGAGAAAGGCTCTTGTCGTAAATGTGTTGAAAAAACATATCTTTTATTTTTTAGATTTTTAATTTATTTTACAAAACTAGGATATATATTCGTCAGAGCTTGTGACTAATGTTACACAACCTATTAATTTTGCCTGTATGTAAGGAAAAGGAAACACTTTGTTTTGCATCCTTTTGCGATTTTATTGTATTTAACTCATCGGTAAAATGAAATGTGCTATCGCCTTTGCCATTTAAAATATTTCCTGCCTATAGTCGTAATAAGCAATTAACGGTTATGCTGTTCCTTTTAAAATTTTATTCCAATACAGCCAAGGCAATACTTTAGTTTTAAGTATCCACATGGCCCAATTTGGTTTTGCCTGATTGATTGGAAAAGTCATTTTTGGAGTATTGGAATAATCAAATTCAGCAAGCATTAATTTCCCGTACTGTGTAGGGATAGGGCAGGCGCTATATCCTCCGTAGTGTGCCGTAGGGGCTTTGTTCTCCATAACTGCCAGTAGGTTCTCCACAACTACCGGAGCTTGTTTGCGTATTGCGGCTCCCGTTTTACTGGCAGGCGCACTGCTACTGTCCCCTAAAGAAAATACATTCGGGAAACGACTGTGTTGCAGTGTGTATTTGTCCACTTCCACATACCCCATTGGATTAGCCTCATCTCTTAATGGGCTAGTTTTGATAAAGTCAGGGGCTGATTGTGGAGGAACAACGTGAGCGATGTCAAAATTCAAAATTACCTTTTTAAGGTCGGATGTAGAGCAGTTTTCTACCCTTCCATGTGAAGCATCATTTTCAGAAGATAGTTTTTGTTTTAAATTCTCATCCAATTCTTTGGTTTCAAATGCAATTGTTTTTGTTTCTCCATTTATAGCCGTAACATTAGCTCCATAATGGGCGTGAACGTTATATGTGGCTAACTGCTTTTCTAGTGTCTCGGCATATTCTTTGATGCCGAATATAACACTTGATCCTGAAATATAATGGACGTCACATTTGTCCAAAATTCCTTTTTTACGCCAATAGTCACAAGCCAAATACATGATTTTGTGTGGAGCGCCCCCACATTTGATAGGCGTTGAAGGGTTTGTGAAAACCGCTGTGCCACCCTTGAAGTTTTCAATCATTTCCCATGTATATGGCGCGTATTGAAAGGAATAGTTACTGCTGACATTATTTTTCCCCAATGTTTCTTTAAGTCCATCTATTT
>JBLIHD010000157.1:0-4971 GCA_047636335.1 Flavobacterium sp. | reverse complement strand
TTACTGCTTGGGAATTTTCAAATTGTATTTCGGGAATAAATCAAATGGCGTAAATAGTAGTTTGGCCGGATCATATCGCATTTTGGTATCGCAGCGGCTAATAAAAAAACTATAACGGCTTTAATCCTTAAACAAAGAGTATTTTTGCAGGGTGAAGAAATCAGTCTCAATTATTGGAGGAGGACCCGCAGCATTTTTACTCGCCGCATTTCTCGACCCCCAGAAATTTAATGTTACCATTTACGAGAAAAACAAAACTCTTGGTAGAAAATTTCTTGTGGCCGGAAAGGGCGGATTTAATCTTACCCATTCCGAACCCGCTGCGCAACTAATACAACGCTATACTCCTTCCAATTTTATACGGGAAGCCCTGCTCGATTTTGACAACCACGATTTTCAAAAATGGATTGATTTTATGGGTATTCCCACCTACATAGGCAGCAGCAAACGCGTATATCCTGAAATTGGAATCAAGCCTATTACTGTGCTAAACGCAATTCTTGACGTCCTCAATAAGAGAGGGGTTACCATCCGGTATAAACATACTTGGAAGGGTTGGAATACCGACCAAGAGCTTGTTTTCAATGCTGACATGGCAGTCCAGTCTGACTACACCATTTTTGCGATGGGCGGAGGCAGCTGGAAAGTAACCGGCTCTGATGGAGCCTGGCTTGATTTGTTCAAGAAACAAGGAATCGATGTCGTTCCTTTTAAAGCGTCAAATTGCGCTTACCAAGTCGACTGGCAAACTGATTTCATCGATAAGCATGAAGGAAGCCCGCTTAAAAACATAGCCATAAGCTGCGGGAACAAAAGTCAAAAAGGCGAAGTGGTAGTCACCCGTTTCGGAATGGAAGGCAATGCCATTTATGCAATCAGCCCGCAAATTCGCGAAGAGCTTGACAAAAAGGAAAAGGCCACTGTCTTTCTGGATCTAAAAACAACATTAAGTTATGATGATGTGCTTCAAAAAATCAAAAAATCAAACCTGAAAAAGACGAGCGAAAAATTACTAAAAGAGCTTAAACTGAATCCTGCGCAAATTGGCCTTTTGAAAACCGGTCTTTCAAAAGAAACTTACCTGAATGCTAAACTTTTGGCACAAAACATCAAAAAGCTCCCCATAGAAATAACGGGGTCCGCTCTATTGGATGAGGCCATATCTACGACCGGCGGAATCAAATTGGATGCCCTAGATGAAAATTTTCAATTGAAAATGATGGAGAACCACTATTGTATTGGAGAAATGCTTGACCTAGATGCCCCCACGGGTGGCTATCTCCTTCAATCCTGCTTTAGCATGGGCGTATACCTTGCACGACATATTAATGCCATCCCTTAATTCTACTGGCTGATCTGAGGAACGTTAAATTCCATTAGTTTTGCGCCAGACACCAAAAATCCGTTCATCAATGACATTCTTACTGCTAATGCATAGGTATTAAACTCGTGTACCATTTAGTTGGCCATAGCAAGGAATCTTGGAAAAAGCACTTCCATATGGAGCCACTTCTTTTTATGCTCTAAATATTTGCCCAAAAAACTACAATTAACTAGATTTGGCTGCAAAACTTACCATTTAAACGAAACCAATGAAACACTTAAATTCCCTGATTATTTCATCACTACTATTTACAGCTAACATTTATGCCCAAAAAATCGAAAAAATAACTGCCAAAGACGGTGCCCATTACATTACCACAAGCATCGATTATCCAATCACGGGAACCTATTTGCTTTCAGGGGAGACAGAACCCATCGTCCAACTCAACCATGATGGAACAGGTATTTTTCAGCTGTATAATTTATCAAAAATAAACATGGATTGGGGAATGGAATGTTTTGAAAACGGCACTCCCAAATACCAAAAAGGGTTTAATTATGCAGTATACTCGCTTTGGTATAAAAGCAAAGCGGAAAACGATGCTGAATGGATTTATGCACATTTCTCCATACATTTCGAAAAGAAAAAAATGTTCATTTCAGGGGAAAGAAGCAAAGACTATACGGACCAATCTGAGAAATTGAATGATTAGTCTGCTGTCACATAATCAACAACTTAAACAGGCCTAAAAGAAATCGATTGCGTAGACTTATCATAATGCGGCAATATTTTTAAATTTATTTTTAAAAAAACCAAAATCTTCACAATTTTTTTTTAATTTGCGCATCAATTCAACCTTTTGATTAATGACTTCTATAACCAGACTTTTTGATTTTCCTTATTATCAGCAAGATAAATACACTTCAATTCCAGATGCTTTAGTAACAAAGCAAGACGGGGTTTGGGTAAAGACTTCAACACAAGAATATATAGCAAAAGCCAACTCCATCTCGAGGGCTCTTTTGAGAATGGGCATAGAGAAAAACGATAAAATTGCCCTTATATCCACCAATAACAGAACAGAATGGAATATTATGGATATTGGTATCTTGCAGACAGGAGCGCAAACTATTCCGATTTACCCTACTATTTCTGAGGATGATTATGAATACATCCTGAATCATTCCGGTGCTATATATTGTTTTGTGTCTGATGCTGAAGTTCTTGCAAAGGTGAATTCAATTAAACATAAAGTTCCAAATCTTATAGAAGTGTTCTCTTTCAACTTAATTGAAGGCTGCAAAAATTGGAATGAACTGCTTATTACTGGTCTTGACCCGAGCAACCAAAATGAGGTTGAAGCTCGAAAAAACGACGTTAAACCAGAAGAACTAGCCACCATCATTTATACTTCAGGGACAACCGGAAAACCTAAAGGCGTGATGCTCTCGCATAACAATATAGTTTCTAATGTAGTGGACTGCGCTAAGAGAATCCCCTTTGAGGCGGGAAATACCAGAGCGATGAGTTTTCTTCCAGTTTGCCATATATTTGAACGAATGATCTTGTACTTATACCAATACTTCGGGGTGTCGATATATTTTGGAGAAGCGATTGATAAAATTAGTGACAATCTTAAAGAAGTAAAACCAAACGTAATTACGGCAGTTCCAAGACTTCTTGAAAAAGTGTATGACAAGATTTATGCAAAAGGTGCCGAATTAACCGGGATCAAAAAGAACCTATTCTTTTGGGCGATTGATTTAGGATTGCGTTACGAACCATATGGTGCAAACGGTTTCTGGTATGAAATGCAACTAAAAATTGCGCGTAAGTTGATTTTCAGCAAATGGAAAGAAGGCTTGGGTGGTAATTTGGATTTGATGGTTTCAGGAAGCGCCGCATTACAACCACGATTAGCGCGTATTTTTGCCGCCGCAGAAATTCCAGTGATGGAAGGTTACGGTTTGACCGAAACCTCTCCTGTACTTTCGGTGACAGACATGAGAAATCACGGTTTCAGAGTAGGAACCGTAGGCAAACTCATCGACAATGTAGAAGTCATAATTGCCGAAGACGGCGAAATACTTTGCAAAGGCCCTAACGTTATGATGGGATATTATAAAGACGAGAAATTAACAAATGAGGCAATCGTAGATGGTTACTTCCACACAGGTGACATCGGTATATTTGACAAAGACGGGTTCTTGAAAATTACCGACCGTAAAAAGGAAATGTTTAAAACTTCGGGAGGAAAATACATTGCGCCGCAAATCATTGAAAATACGATGAAGCAATCCCGTTTCATTGATCAAATCATGGTCATAGGTGACGGACAGAAAATGCCGGCCGCATTCATTCAGCCCAATTTCGATTTTGTAAAAGAATGGGGGACAATTCATGGAATAAATGTTGGCGCGAGTAACATAGAAGTCATTTCCAATGAAAAAGTGATCGCACGCATTCAGGAAGAAATTGACGGTCTAAACGCAAAATTCGGGAATTGGGAGAAAATAAAACGTTTTGAATTGACTCCTGATATTTGGTCTATCGAAGGCGGGCAATTAACACCAACCTTGAAAGTGAAAAGAAAAATGGTGATGGAAAGATACATCGATTTATTCCATAAAATTTACAACTAGTCTGCAATAAAACGACCGCGTTATGAAACTGAAAACTTTAATTTGTTGCGTTATAATTATGCTCTTTTTTTCTAATTGCCAAAAAAAATCGAAGGAAGATTCGATAAAAGCAAATTACTTAGATTTTTCAAAACGCGATGACCAGCTTACCGGCGGCATCAAAATGATTCCGATCAAAACGCCAAAAGGCACTTTTAAGGTGTGGACAAAAACCGTAGGTAATAATCCAAAGATAAAAGTATTGCTCCTTCACGGAGGACCCGGATTGACGCATGAGTTATACGAGTGTTTTGATGGTTATTTTCCTGACGAAAGCATACAATACATATACTACGACCAGCTGGGCTCCTATTATAGCGACCAGCCCAAAGACAGCAGTCTGTGGACCAACGAACGATTTGTCGAAGAAGTGGAACAAGTGCGTATTGCTTTGGGTCTCGACTCTTCTAATTTTTATATTATGGGTCAATCCTGGGGAGGGATTCTCGCGATGGAATATGCTTTGAAATACCAAAAAAACCTCAAAGGTTTGATCATATCCAATATGATGGCGAGTATTCCGGAATACAATGCCTACTCAAAAGAAGTTCTAGCGCCACAAATGGACCCGAAAATCCTGAAGCAATTACAGGATATCGAAAAGAAGAATGATTTTGACAATCCAAAATACAGCGAACTGCTTTTCAAATATTACTACACGGAGCACATCTTGAGAATGCCGCTAGACCAATGGCCTGAATCTATCAACAGGTGTTTCAACCACATCAACCCGGAAGTATATGTCTTCATGCAGGGACATAGCGAATTTGGCATCACCGGAAATGCTTCCTTAAAAAACTGGGACGTCAAAGACAGATTGAAAACCCTGGCAGTCCCCACCCTATCCATCGGTTCAAAATATGATACTATGGATCCCGAGCACATGAAATGGATTGCCAACGAAGTTCAAAACGGACGCTTCTTGTTTTGCCCTAACGGTAGCCATCTTTCGCAATATGATGATCC
>JBLIHD010000156.1:0-5044 GCA_047636335.1 Flavobacterium sp. | reverse complement strand
TATAGTCTGGATCAGACGGACACTTTTAAAGCAATTGATAAATTACAAATTTTTATTGATACTTATCCCAATTCAGAGTATTTGGGTGAAGCTAATGAGGCCGTGAAAGTTTTGAGCGAAAAAATCGAGAGAAAAGTATATGAAAATGCCAAGGGATATAATACGATATCAGATTATAAATCGGCCTTGGTAGCTTTGGATAATTTCATTATTGATTATCCTGGAACTCCATTCAAAGAAGACGCGTTGTTCTATAAGTTTGATTCGGCATATCAATTAGCTATAAATAGTGTTCCCGGAAAAATGGAAGAACGTTTAAATGTAGCATTAACCGCCCATTCTAACCTAATTAAATTTAATGCGGATACAAAGTATAAAGAGACGGCAAACGTAATGTTAGCTCGTGTTGAAAAAGATTTACAAAATTTCACTAAATAAATAAAGTCATGGATTTAAAAAAGACGAATGCTCCAGTAAATACAATAACATATAACAAAACTGTTATTGAAGAGCCTACGGGTAATGTGTATGAAGCGATAACTATTATGGCTAAACGAGCAAACCAAATCAATGCTGAAATCAAAAAGGAATTGACTGAAAAACTGGAGGAATTTGCGACATATAATGACAGTCTTGAGGAGGTTTTTGAAAATAAAGAACAAATTGAGGTTTCAAAATTCTATGAAAAATTGCCAAAGCCACATGCTTTAGCAGTTCAGGAATGGTTAGAAGGTAAAATATACCATAGAGATTCAACTAAATAATAGTACAATGTCAGTTTTAAGCGGTAAGAAAATTTTACTAGGAATTTCCGGTGGAATTTCCGCCTATAAAACAGCGTCTTTAGTACGACTTTTCATAAAAGCAGGTGCACATGTCCAAGTGATAATGACACCTGCTTCTAAGGATTTTATAACCCCGCTCACCTTATCCACTTTATCTAAAAATCCGGTGTATTCCAGTTTTTTCAATCAAGATGAGGACAACGAGGTTTGGAATAATCACGTGGAGTTTGGATTATGGGCAGACCTGATGGTTATAGCGCCCGCTACGGCAAATACTTTGTCAAAAATGGCAAATGGAATTTGCGATAATCTTCTTGTTGCAACTTATCTATCGGCAAAATGTCCTGTTTATTTTGCACCCGCAATGGATCTGGACATGTACAAGCATCCTTCCACAATAGCAAGCTTTAGTGCTTTGCAAAAATTTGGAAACACCATAATTCCTGCAGAAAGTGGTGAATTGGCAAGCGGTCTTTCCGGTGAGGGAAGAATGGCTGAACCCGAAAATATAGTTTGTTTTTTGGAAGCTGACTTGGAAAGCAGATTACCCCTAAAAGGAAAAAAAATTCTAATTACCGCCGGTCCTACCTACGAGGCGATAGATCCAGTACGTTTTATAGGGAATCATTCTTCTGGAAAAATGGGATTTGATATCGCCAAGAGCGCAGCAAACCTTGGAGCTGCCGTGATATTAGTGTCCGGTCCAACCGTTTTCAAGGCTGATCATTCCTTGATTAAGGTCATTAACGTGGTGTCGTCCCAAGAAATGTATGATGCCTGTCATCAGTATTTTGATGAAGTAGATGTCGCTATAGCTGCCGCCGCAGTCGCAGATTATAAACCAAAGCATACAGCTCACCAAAAAATTAAAAAAGCGGAAGATAACTTTGTCATCGAACTAGAAAAAACCAAAGATATTTTGGCTTCTTTGGGTAATATTAAGAAAAATCAATTGCTAATAGGCTTTGCTTTGGAGACTGAAAATGAAATTGAAAATGCAAAGGGAAAAATTCAGAAAAAAAACTTAGATTTGATAGTTCTAAATTCTTTGCAGGATCAAGGAGCTGGTTTTGGAAAACCAACTAATAAAGTGACCTTTATCGATAAGAATTTTAAAGTTGAGGCCATGGAATTGAAATCAAAAGAAGCGGTTGCTGATGATATCTTAAATAAAGTAATAGCGTATTTTTATGAATAGGATAATTACCTTTTTCTTACTACTAACATTTGGGCTTACACAGGCACAGCAGCTAAATTGTAGGGTTACTGTAGATTCAAAGACATTAAGTAATGCCAATCTACAGGTTTTTAAGACCTTGGAAAACTCCCTGAATGAATTTGTCAACCAAACGGACTGGACAGGAAAAAATTACATGCAGAATGAAAAGATTGATTGTTCGATGTATATCACAATACTGTCAAATAATTCAGATCAGTTTTCCGGTACGATTCAGGTACAATCCTCAAGACCCATTTATAATTCATCCTATTCCTCTCCCGTTTTAAACTTTAACGACAAAGATTTTAGCTTTAGATACACGGAGTTTGAAAATTTGCTTTTCAATCCTACCGCATTCGAATCAAATCTGGTTTCTATTATTTCTTTTTACAGTTATATGATATTGGGAATGGATGACGACACTTTCGTTCTGGAGTCAGGGAACCTGAATTTTGAAGTGGCGGAAAACATTTCAAATGTGGCACAACAAAGCGGCTTTAAAGGTTGGAGTCAAATTGATGGTAACCAGAATAGGTATTTTCTCATAAGCGACATGTTGTCTGCGTCATTTTCAGAAGTTCGTAAAACGACGCTTGATTATCATGCTGGATTGGATCTAATGTCGAAAGATTTGAAATCTGCCAAAGAAAAGATAAAATCATCCTTACTGAATTTAGGTAAGCTGCATGCGTCAAAACCCAATGCTTTTTTGACCCGTGTGTTTTTTGATGCCAAATCGGATGAAATTCTTTCCGTTTTTTCTGGAGGTCCAAGCGTAACTATATCTGACTTAGTAGAAAGTTTGAACAAAACTTCTCCTTTGAATTCAAGTAAATGGGAGTTGATTAAATACTAGATCAGCCATTCATTTCAAACCAAATTTAAATCTTCATTATAAAAAAATATAGATGATAACCACACTATCGATAAAAAACTATGCTTTAATAGAAAAATTATCCATTGATTTTTCCAAAGGGTTTTCAATTATTACTGGAGAAACCGGTGCAGGTAAATCGATAATATTGGGCGCGTTAGGATTGGTTTTGGGAAAAAGAGCCGACTTAACATCCTTAAAAAATAAGGAGGAAAAGTGTGTTATTGAAGCTCATTTTGAAATCTCGAAATATAATCTAGCTCCTTTTTTTGAAGCAAATGATTTGGATTATGAGCACGAAACCATCATTAGACGAGAAATTCTTCCCTCTGGAAAATCGAGGGCCTTTATCAATGATAGTCCTGTAAATCTTCAGGAACTCCAGGAATTGGGTTTGTTCTTGATTGACATCCATTCGCAACAACAAACACAAGAATTATCGGATGAAAAAGTGCAGTTCGAAATTATAGATGCCGTTTCCAATAATCAGGAAGTGGTTTTGGATTATCAGTCTCTTTTAAAAAGCTACAAATCTGACAAAGCCAAAATGAATCTTCTTGTGAAAAAGCAAACTGAATCTGCCAAGGAACAGGAATACCATACTTTTTTGTTAAATGAATTGATGGAGGCTCAATTAAAGTTTGGCGAACAGGAAGTTCTTGAAACTGATTTCGAAAAATTAAATAATGTTGAGATTATCAAAGAATCGATCGATAAATCTTTAGCTATCGCCAATGAAGAGCAAATTGGCGTATTGCATAATTTGAAGGAAATTAAAGTTGCATTGCAAAAAATAGCTACTTTTTCGACAGATTACAGTTCTTTGTTAGAGCGTACTACAAGTTTGGCCATAGAATTCGACGATATTTCTGACGAACTCAATAGATGCTCCGATAAGCTCGTCAATGACCCTGAACAGTTGGAATTAATCAACCAGAAACTACAGCTAATTTATAATTTACAAAAGAAACATCAGGTTTCTTCCGTAGATGAATTGTTGGAAATTCAAACTAATTTAGAAAACTCAGTTTTAGAATTGGGCAATTTGGATGGTGAAATTTCAAAATTAACAAAATCGATAGAGCAAAAATCAACTGCATTAGACATACTTGCTGATAGTATTCATGACAATAGATTGTTTGCTATTCCAGTTTTATCGCAAAAACTGATTGCCATTTTAGAAACTTTAGGGATGCCTAATGTCCGTTTTAATATTGAAGTGAACAAAGCGGATACGTATTTCGGTAATGGAAAAGATGAATTGCAATTTTTATTTTCGGCCAATAAGGGAACTAATTTTGGTTTGCTGAAGAAAGTCGCTTCAGGAGGGGAAATGTCGAGAATTATGTTGGCGGTTAAGGCCATACTAGCCCAATATTCAAAATTGCCGACTTTAATTTTTGATGAAATAGACACAGGTGTTTCGGGAGAAATTGCCATAAAGATGGGAGAGATAATGAAAGATATGAGTCAGGATATGCAGATTTTTGCGATTACCCATTTACCTCAAATTGCCGCCAAGGGTGATGCACATTTCAAAGTGTTTAAATCAACGATAGGTGATGATACGCAATCAGAGTTAAAACTGTTATCGGAAGAAGAACGCATCGTTGAAATTGCTCAAATGTTATCGGGGATAGTGGTTTCAGATTCGGCCTTAAATCACGCAAAAGCGTTGCTGAACTAAATAATTGCCTTATATTTGTCAAGCAAAATGGCTGATTTCACTAGAGAAAGTCATTGTTTTATTTGCTTTTCCACATTAAAAAATAATAAAATATATTTTAGATATTATGATAATAGAACCTAGAATGAGAGGATTTATTTGCACGACATCTCAGCCTAAAGGATGCGAGCAAAATGTAAAAAATCAAATTGAATATGTTAAGTCGAAAGGGAATATAGATGGGGCCAAAAAAGTGTTGGTAATTGGTGCTTCAACCGGTTTTGGTTTGGCTTCCAGAATTGCAAGTGCTTTTGGTTCAGATGCAGCTACCATAGGTGTTTTTTTTGAAAAAGCTCCTGCAGAAGGTAAAACGGCTTCTCCAGGATGGTATAATTCCGCGGCTTTTGAAAACGCGGCTCATAAAGCAGGTTTATATGCAAAAAGTATCAATGGAGATGCTTTTTCTAATGACATTAAAAAACAAACAGTAGATCTCATAA
>JBLIHD010000155.1:0-5048 GCA_047636335.1 Flavobacterium sp. | reverse complement strand
TGCTTAAAACCTACAGCGATTTACACCCTGATACAAACTTCAACATCCCTGTTTTGTCTTTCCTGATCATTGGGATTGGATGCCTAGCCTGCGTGCTCAGCGGCTACCTATCGGAAACCTTTGGCACAAAAAGAGTCGCATTTATATCTTTGTCGTTGTCTTGTGTTTGCTGCCTTGGCTCCCCGTTCCTGTTTGCAACGGAATCGGAAATCGTATTTATTGCTTTCTTGCTTTTTTGGGGAATGGCCGTAGTGGCAGATTCTCCGCTATTCTCCACCTTGGTCGCCCAGAATGCTGCCGCGGAAATAAAAGGGACAGCACTTACCATCGTGAACAGCATTGGTTTCACCATCACGATAATTAGTATCCAATTGATCAGCTCACTGAAAACATCAACCGAGTCTAACAGTATTTATATCTACTTAGCCATCGGTCCTATTCTCGGTTTATTGGCTTTGGCAAAAAAAACAAAATAGCATTTGACTTCACATTCCATAAAAATGCCCCCAAATAGCCCACGGCTTTTTAGGGGCATTTTTTTAAACTAAATCCTTATAGCTCAACTAATTCTTTTTTTACACTTGGAGTTTCTCGATTTATAGCTTCCCAATTGGATTTTCCAACGTACCTGTATTTTATGGTACCATTTTCATCTAGAGCAAGTAAAGTAATCCATTCATTATCGCACAATTCTCTTATAGACCCGTGCTTCTCTAAAACACCATTGATTGCATCCGTTGGCGCTTCAACAACCACATTTAATCGCTGTGGCAAATGTTGGTAAGATGTGCCATCATGTAAGGATTGTAAAGGTAGTCCTATTCTCAAATCACCTGTTGACCCTTCCAATACGCCAATTCCCCCAGAAACATTGTGAAGAGTCTTATTACCAGCGCCTAACTTATCATTGTCAGCGGTACTAGCAAAATATTGTAAATTGATCCAGCTTGTTACAACCATTGGTGCGGTCATAATGGCTTCTAAGATCTTAAAATCTTCATCTGCTTGCCATTTGTAGGAGTGTAGAAATGACTTCCCTTCGAAATCTAATCCGGAAGTTCTGTAACGGGGAGCGACAACAAATGTGTTGCATCCAGCAAGTCCCCATTCAGGTCTCACTTGAGACCAATCTTTACTTCGACTCAACACAGACGTGTTCACATCGTTCGATTTGATTTTCATTCGGAGCGCACGCTCCTCTCTTGCCGCTTGGCTTGTATATTTAAGTATATTTTTAATTTCTTTTAGGAGCTGAACATGGCTGGATGGAACATTTCTTTCTCCGAGGATGGAAATCTCATCTGTAGTGGTATCATGCAAGCAAGCCACAAAATGTGTGTCAGAAGGAATACTAACTCCTTTTTCACTGAGTCCTAAGCGAACAGCGGGGTCGTTTAAAATTTTCTCCGCCGTCATTGCATTTATTTCTCCTGAATGACCTCCACAAGCACCGCAATCCAATCCTGTTGCATGGGGATTGTTTACCGTCGTAGCACCATGGCCTGTAATCATTATCAAAGCTGCCATTTGTTCTTTAAGCCCCATTGCTGTGAGTGCAGATGCACCCATATTAATTTTGTCCCTCAACGGAATTTCTGACACATCTACATCTCGACCTTTTTTAAGGAATTTTTCCAATCCATCTGTATTCGGATCGTCTGTAGGACGTGTCCAACCGAATGAATCACTCAGTAATTTTGGGAGATATGACAAGCCCAATGGACTTACAAACCCGAAGGAAGCAATAGCTCCTTTTCTGAATAATTTCCAGTTTTTATCAAATTGATGTTTTTCAGTTCGCTTCTTCTCTGCCTTCAAAAGATCTTGCTTGTCTGCAAGTGCTTCTTTAACTATTGCTGCAGTGGGGATCAAAACAGGACATTGATTTTTTCCATGTTTATGTGCAATCGGAACATAGTTGATCGAAAAACCAAAGAACCCAGCAAAACCAATGGTTTCTATTTCCGGATCAATCTTTTCCAAGTTTCGTCTGTAGAGTTCTGAACGCACATCGATACAGAAAACTGCTTGAGCTTTCGGTCTTTTAAGCGCCTTTTCTTCAGCTTTATTATTCTTAAATTTCACAACCAGTTGACGCTGAAGCGCAAAATCATATGCATTTTGCAAGATTAATTTTGTCTCCAAATGCTCATCATAACGACCGCTTTCGGTTTTACGCTGATAAGTCGCCAAACTAATGTCCCAAGTTGCTGTAATTCCTTTTTCTGCAAAACTCTCATAGACACCTAATTCCCAAGCCAACAAAACACTTAAAAATGATGATAAGTTTGTCGACTTTCCTCCATACATGCTATTGTTCCAATCTTTTCCTGCGATAAAAGAAGACCAGCCTACCAATTTCAAAAGGAGCGTATGAAGATAAATCTCGCGAAGTTCTTTTGGAACATTTAATTTATCAAGTACGATCTGTGCAACTTCAAATGAATCATCAGGGAGTTGCTTAATTGTACTTCTAAATTTTTTAATTCCCATCAAATCTGTAGATAGATCTACTTTTGCTTCATTTTTCCATGAAATAAACAGGTCTTCATCAGGATTTGTTGTGTTCCATAAAGCTTGGTGTTCATCAAAGTAAGCTGACGCCCAAGATGAAATAAGGTCCACAAAAAACTCATTTATTGCACTTGATGATACTTTCTCCGCAATGTCAACTATTGTCGTGAATTTATATGGTGTTTCTGACACACGAGATAACAGCTGCGCTCTATTTTTAAACACATTTATTTCAGTGGTTCGAGATTCATATTTATCCAAGGCCATTTTAATATCGAGATCGAGAATAGATTGCTGCTTGATTTGATCGAGATAAAACTCCAAGGGCATCGTCATATTAATGTCCGATCTTTCTTTTAGTAACTTTGCTGCACTGTTGAAACTATACTCCGAAAGTCCAAGATACGGATTTACCGCAACACTATTTTTTAAAGGCCAAGCTGGTGCAATTCGCTTACAGCTCTTTAAGATTACTTCGTTTAAATTTTCATTTATCATGTGAAAGCTCTTTTAATATATTGAGTTGCTATTCGTTTAATAATACTATTAGATGCGCTTGTAATTTGATTTTATTAGGCGGTCTACTATTAGATTCAGATAGAATCCGTTTCGCACATGCACTCCAAAATTCTTGTACGTAGTTCCTTTTTTTAATAAGGGTGATAAAAGATGAATTAAAACCGTAATGAAAAATACCATTAACATTAAAGTAGAAAGAAACATCATTAATTCACTCGGCTTAGCTATTGGAGGAATTTGAGTACCAAGAGTGAAGCGTATTAACTCCTCTAATCCAAAGAATGACATTAATACAAGCACCGTGGCCCCCATTATTTTGAGTATTGCTGAATAGTAATTGCTTGAATCCACTGCGTTTACGACAAGGTTCATTACTCCCGTAAAAATCACCCCTCCTACTATCAAGAGTTGGTATTCTGAACTAGTCGTAACTCCCCAAAAGGATGATATGAGAAGAAATAATGCGATTGAAATGGCGAATCCAATTATCATCCTTCCCACGCTTCCTTTTCTAGAGTAGGTCGAGGCTTCCTTTGTGATCACTTTTTCGACCGTGCTACCAGAAGAAAGAAAAGAATGTGCCTTAAAGAAAGAGTGCGCAACTAGATGGAGCAAAGAAGCAGCGTAAAGCCCTAATCCACAGGTCATCATCGAAAAGCCCATATGAGCGACACTCGAATAAGCAAGGGATGTTTTTATGTTTGGCTGAGTTGTGAACACAAGCGCGCCATAAAGAGCGGTTATTGCTCCCAAAACAAATAAGAAGACAGGTGCGATCGATACCGCATCCAAAAGATATGCAAAGCGAATCATCAGAAAAGGCCCTGCATTCAACAAGCCCGCATGGAGTAAAGCTGAAACAGGAGTTGGAGCTTCCATCACTTCGATTAACCAACCGTGGAAAGGAATCTGTGCAGATTTGAGTGCCGCCGTTAAAACCAAAAGCACCGCAGCAACTTCAAGTGACATCGAAACAGTATGCAATTGTGTTTGCTTTAATCCTTCAAAAATGACAGCCAAATTTCCAGAGCCAAATTCAATGTAAATCAAGCTAAGCGCAATTAAAAGGGATATGTCCCCCAATCGAGCTACAATGAATTTTTTTCTTGCCGCAATTCTCGCCTTTTTGCGATTCGGGTAAAACAAAATCAATTTATTGAGCGCTAAACTTGTAAAGACCCAGGCAATAAACAGTCCAAATATATTTCCAGATAACACTAGCAACTGAACTAAGCCGATAGTCAAAGCCAGTTCACTTATAAATTTTGCCTGATTCGAATCACCATCAAGATAATTATAACTGAATCTTAAAACGACAATTGCGATAATGGATATCATCGAAAACATAATTAAACTAAGTGGATCGATGCGTATTAAAAATCCTAGATCATAGATTCCAATTAATTCACTATCGATCACTCCGAAATTAAACAACCAAACTGCTCCCACCAAAGATATAGTACTAGCTAACAAGGAAGCAATTCTGGTTAGATTAGTAAGTAAATTCAAATTAGAGGGTTTATTTGGGACGATTCCAGCCAGTAAAAACATAGCCATTGGGATGATAAATAAAATGCAAAGGGCAACTTCAATCATTTCTGGTTCGTTTTAAATTCAACGCAAAATAACGAATTAGAAATCATATATTTTTATCTATACTTATTATGTGATGCATTAAATATATTTATGGGTAAAAAATAGCTGACTTATCAATTGGAATTCTATTATTTCGGTAGTTTCTTGTTATAAAAACATAGCTATTTTTCACAGAATGATATGCTACTAACAACAAATAAGCAGCAGCAATTACCGATCGTCAACCTACAAATAATTGAGCTTAATTCAGCACTATAGCCTGTACGTCTTTTCCATCAAAGTGATTCGTATCTTCCGAAAGATCTAAAAACAACTAATTGGCGCTTAAAATCTGGACACTGGGAGCATTCAAATCTAAAGGCTCTACTAATTCTTCTTGTGAAGCTCCTCAAAGTCTCCTGACTTTGAGCTCTTTTAAA